>NZ_JAUBUB010000063.1:0-39736 GCF_036705265.1 Microcoleus sp. B4-C2 | reverse complement strand
TATTCACTGGTTTAAGGAACTTGTTTTCAATTGCTGAAATCAGCATTTTATAGGATTCGTATGTCTATTTTCAGAATTCTATCAATAAGCGTTCAACACTTCTGCATCAATCTTAAAGCGCAGGGGTTGAGTATTCGTACTACTCATCCGATCTTTCGGGAGCATCTTAATATTTGTAAAAACACTTCTTCTGGCTCCTTCCTTCTGACTTTTTCCTCCTGCCCCCGCAGCAAGATGGCCTCAAAACTCTAATTTATAGCTAGTCTGCTTTCATTGAGATGCTCCCTTGTCACCCTCCGCGATCGCAGAGCGTTATTATAACTTGATGAGGGAAAAGAGCCCAAATGGGTTCTATAAATTGTACTTGACCACGAATTTCAAAGGTGGTATCCGCCACGTGATTTATCCGTGGAATCAATCCAAAATCGAAAATCCTCAAGCCCCCGCATTTATCTCGCGCAAGTCAATTCTTTAATCTAAAATCTAAAATCTAAAATCTAAAATCGATTGACTTTAGGGGCAAGATATAAAGGAGCATCCTGTCAATAGCGGTTCTTGTGAACCCATTTGAGATATTTATGGCGATCGACAGACAACGGGCGATCGACTCGCACCCTCCAAGATGTCAAATGGGTTCTATACCAAATTAGATGAGCTTACCGGGCTTATTGTACCATATTCATTTGTTTAGATGGATGTGTTACTTTACTTGGAAATGGAAAAAGCCGTCGTAAAAGGACGGGGTTTTAAACCCAATCTTCTGATAAAAAACCCTCGCCTCACCCGTAAAAAATGTTGCAAAATTTATTGAGTAAAGTACGAATTTATACTTGTTGCCTAACAGTCTTGGTGTTGGGTGGCTGCCAGCAACAGCTACAGCCAACCTTGCAGCAGCAGCGCAGCAAACAGGGGATGGCAGTTTCCGCTCACCCTCTGGCGAGCGCTGCGGGGCTGGCCCTGCTGCAACAGGGCGGTAATGCAGTGGATGCGGCGGCTGCTACTGCTTTGGCGATTTCGGTGGTGGAGCCTTTTTCGGCGGGTATCGGCGGCGGGGGTTTTTTGCTCCTGCGGCGGGCCGAAACGGGGACTGTGCAAGCGCTGGATTTCCGGGAACGAGCTCCGCAACGGGCGGCGCGGGATATGTACCTCGACAAGCAAGGGAAGGTGCGCCAAAGGGCAAGTCTGGACGGGCATTTGGCGGCGGGTATTCCGGGCACTGTTGCTGGACTTTATACGGTGCACCGCGAGTATGGTAAGTTGCCTTGGGCACAGGTGGTGGCGCCGGCGATCGCCCTGGCTGAAAAAGGCTTTCCGGTAAGTTCGCGGTTTACCACGGCTACCGGGCGACGACAGGAGGTGATCAAAAAAAACCGGGCGGCGCGGGAGATTTTTACTCGTGGTGGCATTTTATACCAGCCGGGTGAGCTTTTGGTGCAGCGGGATTTGGCGCGGACTTTGCGGCAGATTGCACAAAATCCGCAGAGTTTTTATACCGGGGACATTGCGCGGGCGATCGCCGCCGACATGGCTAAAAATGGCGGCATTATCACTCTCGAAGATTTGAAAAACTATACGCCGATTTGGCGAAATCCGGTTTGTGGCAACTTTCGCAGTTACGAAATTTGCGCGATGTCGCCTCCTTCTTCCGGCGGCGTTCATTTGTTGCAAATCTTAAATATTCTGGGAGATACGGATCTCAAGAGGTTGGGAAGGCAAAGTCCAGATACTTTGCACTTGCTGGCGGAGAGCATGAGGATTGCTTATGCCGATCGGGCTGAGTATTTGGGCGACCCGGATTTTGTGAGTGTACCAGTCAAAGCTCTAACTAGCACCAATTATGCCAAATTGAGACGATCGCAAATCCAAATGTCAAAAGCCAGACCCTCCAGCGAGGTAAAAGCTGTTGACGCTGAAACTTTGAACCGTCTCCTGTGGGAGTCTCCCGAAACTACCCACCTTACGGTAGTTGACAAAGAGCGCAATGTGGTATCTTTGACGTTTACAGTGAATGGCGGTTTTGGGGCTGGAGTCGTGGCTGCAGGTACGGGAATTTTGCTCAACAACGAGATGGATGATTTTGCAGCGGCGCCAGGAGTGCCGAATTTGTTTGGTTTGGTGGGCGGGGAGGCAAATTCGATCGCCCCTGGGAAAACTCCTTTATCCAGCATGACGCCGGTCATCGTGACAGAAAATGGCAAATTTCGCCTCGCTGCGGGGGCTCCCGGAGGCAGCACGATTATTACTACGGTGTTGCAAATTGTGCTGAACGTATTGGTTTACGACATGAATGTTGGTGAGGCTGTATCCGCACCGAGGATTCACCATCAGTGGCTGCCTGATCGGCTGATGGTGGAACGGGGAGGTTTTGAGGCTGCGACGCTTTCGGAGTTGCGGCGGCGGGGACACCAGATTGTCGAAGGTGACGGCTGGGGCAATGCCAATGCGATCGTCCTGACTGCGGATGGTTGGTTGGAAGGGGCTGCCGATCGGCGCGGCGAAGGAGAAGCAAGGGGATTTTAGTCAACAGTCAGTCGATTAGAGATTTTAGACTTCGACGCGCCGTCGAGTCGCACTCAGTCGAAGGATTTTAGATTTACTCCAGAGATCAATCTGGGATATTGAACTAGGGTCAAAAATTTTGATCTCTCTACGACAGGAATCGGGGGCTTGTATGGTTTTTTTTTGCGAGGTAATGAGTCATTAGTCATTAGCTATTAGTCAGGAGTCATGAGTCATTAGTCATGAGTCATTAGTCATGAGTCATTTGGGAGAGCGCCAACGGTATCAAAACCAGGTTTTTTGGGTTGCCAGTGCGTAAGGCATAAAATTATTAGTCTGTGTACTTGTATTTTTGCCTCCGTATTTTTGCCCTAAGGTTTATAGGCTGACAAACTGCCAATAACTACCCAAAAAAATAACCACACAAAGCGTAAATCTACTTATATGTAAAGTTATTGTAAAGCTACTAGACATTAATAGTTATATAATGTAAAAATTAAGGTGTGCAGAGAATCAGGTTTGTATCTTTTAGGAAAAATTTATGATAATTACTCACAAAACTGCTGCCTTAACAGCTACATTAACTACTGCTCTGAGTTTGTTGGCAGCGCCAGCCATGGCATTTTCGGTAGGGGCAACGAATAACACTGAGACTTTGAAAAATAATTTATTGGGAGCTAATACAGTCGGCTTGAGTAATTTTTCTGTTTCAATTACGGGTAATTCGGCTGCTTTTGGTACTTTCACTAATGACCCCTTCGGTTTGACATCAGGAGTTGTTCTGAGCACTGGTAGAGTCACCGATATACCGGGTCAGAATCGGAAAGATAACTTCACGACAGAGGACAGCGATTTAAGCACGGATTTTGGTGCTAAGGGTGAACAAGGGGATACGACTCAGCTAAACCTCAGCTTTTTTGCTAATAGCACTGTTCAAAAGTTATTCTTTCAATATGTATTTGCTTCTGAGGAGTTTCCTGAGTTCGGCGGTTCTAATAAATATAATGACAATTTTGAACTGCTGCTGAACGGCACTAATTTGGCAAAATTGAGCGACGGAAAAACTGTTACGATTAATAATCTTGTTCCCGATCCATATAATCGCTCTAAAGATCACCCCGACTATATTGACAACCCAAGTTGGACAGGTATTGCTGCTAACATCGTTAAGCTCGACGGTTTTACTAAAGTTTTAGGTTTTGAGGGTTTGCTCAAGCAAAATCAGACGAATGTTCTCAGCATCCGCATTAAAGATGTGGGCGATGGCTATTTAGATTCTGCTGTATTTATTAAAGGCGGTTCTCTGGAGACGGTTCAACCTGAGCCGGTTCCCGAACCGATGACTGTGGGGGGTTTGATGGCGGGAGGCGCTATGCTGGCTGCTGGACGAAAGTTACGCAATCGCCGTGGTGGAAGTAATTAATAAGGGATGTTGAAGGAAGTTCGGCAACGGATTCGCTGGCGCGAGATGTAACGGATGTCGGGGAGAAGGAAGAAGGAAGAAGGAAGAAGGAAGAAGGAAGAAGGAAGAAGGAAAAAACAGAACAGGAACCATGTTGGCGGTTGCTGTAATATGAATCTCGATTAGCCGTGTGGGAGACAGAAAGGGGGTTTGATGAACGAACAAATCTCGTTGCAGTTGTTGAACCAGGTAAAAAAACTCGGTTTGTGCGATCGCGATCGCGTAATATCATGTCAAGTAATTTAAGCATTATGGGTACGCAGCGAGGAATGCAAGTCCTCATACAATTCTGACGACGAATGCCCTCACTACGAACCAATTTTATTGCGGTTGTGCTAGCGGAAAGAATATAAGTTTTCATCCCAAATTCGCAAAGGGCGGATTTTTTTGTGTTTGGAGTTGCAGCAAATATTGCGGGTAAAACCCGCGTCTACAACCACTGACTAAAAACTAAATAATTTAGCTATGAACAGTACCGTCCGGTAAGATTGTACCTGTTAATGTAGTCCGGGTAAGTTTGACCATAACTCGATCGCCGTAACCGATTTTCGCTCCTGTTAAGTCAGCACCGCTCAAGTCAGCACCGCTCAAATCGGCTCCGATTAAGTTGGTTTCTCTCAAGTTGGCATTGATCAAACAAGCTCCTAACAAATTGGCCCGGAACAAGTTAGCTTGGTGCAAATTCGCGCCTGTGAGATTGACGTTGTGTAGAAAAGCATCGCTTAAGTCGGCTTCACTCAGGTTTGCATTGCTCAAGTTTCTTCCTGAAAAATCCTTTTCTTTTAAGGAAGCTCCTTTGAAGTTGGAACCGCTCAAATCGGGAGCTTGGGGCCCAGCTTGGCGGTAAGACTGAGATGGCGGCGGCTGCGATTGGTAGCGGGACGCCTCTGAATAGGGCCCTGCAGGGTTTCCCCCATAGTTTCCCGCATAATTTCCAGGATATTTCCCTGAAGAGGGTTCAGAAGAGTAGCGGGGTTCTTTTGGGGTGGCCGGTGGTGGCTGAGTGTTTTGCTGCTGGGTGTTTGGATACTGAGTATTTCTGTACTGAGCGTTTTGGTACTGAGTATTGGGTTGCTGAGCGTTTTGGTACTGAGTGTTTTGGTACTGAGTATTGGGTTGCTGAGCGTTTTGGTACTGAGTGTTTTGTTGCTGAGTGTTTCTGTACTGAGTATTTTGTTGCTGGGTAGTTTGTTGCTGAGTATTTCTGTACTGAGCGTTTTGTTGCTGGGTAGTTTGTTGCTGAGTGTTTCTGTACTGAGCGTTTTGTTGCTGGGTGTTTTGGTGCTGGGTATTTTTGTGCTGGGTGTTTTGTTGCTGGGTGTGTTTGTGCTGAGTATGTTTGTGCTGAACGTTTTGATTCTGACCTCTTGGTTGAATCGATCGCAATTGTTCGCGAGCTTGATTAATTTCCTTAATCTTCTCTTCAGCTTTCTGTAGTAGTCTGGGATTGTCTTTGGGGATGCGATCGGGGTGCCAAATGAACGCTAAATCCTTGTAGGCTTGGCTAATTTCTTCTCTGGAAGCTCCCGGCAACAGTCCCAGCACTTTATAGTATTGGTCGAGGTCGTTCATTGTACCACCTTTCGCTTTAAGAAATTAGAAATTAAAAATTAAGATCGGAGCAAAAGCCGTTCTCAAAGCTTGCGTGTCCGATCGTACATTAGATGAACAATAACTCAGCTAAGCCGCTGCTGGCAAAAAGTCTCGAATTCGCTGCAAGTATGTTGCGGCATCCTCCAGCATCGGAAAGTGAGCCGTATTCGGAATTATAACAAATTCTACTTTTTTGCTGAGGGAGGCTGCTTGCTCTCCCATGGCGGCGGGAATAATTTGGTCAAATTCTCCGGCCACAAGCAGTGTGGGAACACTCAGCCGCGCAAATTCTTGGGGCATTTCCTCGGCTGCTCTTTTACTGACTGCCGTCACCATTGTACCTATAGCAGCTTGCTCGTCTGCCATTAAAAAATCCTTGAGAAACGCCAGACTGACCTCTGTGGGCAGGGAACGGCGCAAAAACCGGGCCATAAATAGCCGATCGGCAAACGGGATGGATGCCAACCAAGAGGGTCTAAATTTTACCACATAGCCACCGAATTTGTGAAAAGTTGTAAAGGCTTTTTCATCGTATTCAAAAATCCCGCTGCAAGTGAGAATTGCTTTTTCTACTTTTTCGGGGTAAAGGTTGAGAAATAAAGTAGCAATTGATGCTCCTGTGGAGTGAGCATTGAGAAAGACGCGGCTTAAATTCAGAGATTCTAATAATTCAGCTAAGTCGCGGGCGTAGGTTTCGAGTTCGTAGCTGGACTCAGGAGGCTCTTTCGGCAAGGGCGATCGACCAAAACCTCTCATATCGTAGAGCAAACAATCAAAATCATCAGCAATAGCCCGTGCCGTGCTTTCCCAGTAGCGCGCTGAGCCCGCCCAGCCGTGCAGAAATACCATCACTGGTTTCCCGCTAGGTTGGGCCGTGTTATCTGCCGTTATCCACTCGTAATAATGTTCTACACCGCGAATTGAAATGAAAGACATGATATTGATTTTGGATTCTGAGATTTTAGATTTTAGATTTTAACTCATAATTGTTCCGTAAATACCAAAATTCCCGACTTCTTTAAAAAGTCAGGAATCTCAAGACTACATCCCTCAAAAAATTCTGCGTTAATCTGCGTCAATTTGCCCACATCTGCAGTCAAAAAATACCAACATAAAAACTAATCATAAATCTTAAGCAGCAGAAGCAGCCAACCAAAATAAACCATCTACCAAAAGCGTGCTTAACACCGCGCCGCTGAAAGCGCGCCAGTGCAGTTCTCGATCGCGCAAACTCAGCAAACCGACTGTTAGCAACACAGCGATTAAAACTAAAGCACAGCCTATGCCCCAAGGAGTTTCGATTTGACCGATCGCACTTTGAAAAATCGGCATAGCTAATTCCGGTTCCGCGTGCATCACTTGGCGCCAGTAGGGCATCAACCCAGTTAAATAAAAATATAAATCGGTAATAGCAGTGCCAAATAGGGAACCCAAGTAAAAATAGCTGCCAACTTTTCCCCAAGATTTGCCCAAGCACCAAATAGCAAAAGGCAAGCCAATTGCTTCTATAGGTAGATGTAAAATTGGTTCCCATCTAAACCAGCCCCAATAGATAGAACCTGCCAGCCAGCATCCGGCAAATCCTAATAATAAATCTCCCCAAAGTTGTGTTTTGGGGCGGAAAATTAGAATTAAACTCAAAACGAACCAGGGGATAGTTGACAGCAAACTGATGGTTGGATATAAACGCACTAAGGGTGCTTGCACGAAGACTGGAATTGAGACTAAAAATGCTGAGGCGCTAAATATCAACCACTGTTTGATGCTGTTTGTTGTGGCTGAAGAGACAGAATTGTCGAGGCGGGCGATGGTGGCAATAGGTGCGATCGCTGAGGATACTAAATTTAGATTAAACAACTGATTGGACTCCGTATTGTTTCAATAGGTGGACTAAAAATTTTGCTGCGGTTGTGGGTGCGAGAGTCTCAATGCCGGCGGCGGTTTGGCTGAGGTGCCAGCCTTTTGCCGTTTGGGGAGCTCGCCATAAATCCAAATGTTCGATCGCGGGATCTGCATAAAAGCTTTCTCCACCGCCACCGAGAATTGCCGAACTCCAGTGCGTAAAGCGATCGTGGCTGATGCGGTGGATGGGAAAATTTCCCACCAGAGGTACTCCCCAACCGTCTAAGGCAAAAAAAGCCCCGACTTTGCCACCGAGTTGCTGCCACAGAAGAGCCGCCCCGATCGCCCCGGCTACTCCTGCCGAAAAGCTGACAAATACTAGACTTTCTCCTGCTAACTTTTCGCTGCACAAAAAGTGCAATATGTCAAGAGCTGAGAAAGGCGGATATTTATGAGCGGGAAAAATCTTGACACGATCGACTATTTGCTGGTTTGGGCGATCGGCTGCCAGTCCCCAAAGCCCCGAAAGTCCCGCCAGGAAACAGTCGGTTAGCTTTGGTTCGTGGACTCCGGGGCAAATTACCAGTCTCATAGTTCGTCAAGAAAGTTAATATAGTTCGCAACATAACTTTATCATATAGCTATTATATCATATACTACCCCAGGGGATAGGGTGTTAAACTTATAATAGAGTCAAGTTTGAAGAGTATCCCCCCAAGTTAAAACCTGGGAACGCTCCAAACCCCATTAATCTGAGGCAAGGTCAGGGAGTCTTAAGAAAACATGAAACTTATCCCCCCCCGCCCCATCTCCTGTCAAGCTTAGCAAAGGCTGATTCTAGTTTTAAGCAGTTCTGTATTTAGATTTAACTTTTGGGGCGGCGTCGAAGCTGACCCCACAAAAGCTTAAACAAACAGGATTGTGAAAATTAAGAGGCCTGCCAGCTTAGCTGCCCTACGAATTTCGGGTCAGGGTCAATCGATTTTAGATTTGAGATTTGAGATTTTAGATTGACTTGCGCGAGATAAATGCGGCGGCTTGAGGATTTTCGATTTGGGATTGATTCCACGGATAAATCACGTGGCGGGTACCACCTTTGAAATTCGCTTGTCAAAAAACCTACTTAGGACTGATGCCCATCAATCCGGTTTCTAGGATAAATAAGAGGTTTAACCGGGAAGTATGGGCCAAGAAACCGGGAATCAGCCCCGCGCACGTCAGTCGTGCGATCGCACACAATGAAAAATCTCCCATTCCCCCTTCATCCTGCCTGGATCTCTTAGAATAAATAAAATTGAGGAATACAAAGTGGTTGCTTCTCCAGAAAAAATCGATTTCAAAACATCTGCAGCACCCGCAAGTAACGATCGCGTTGCTGTATTGCTGATGGGTTATGGCGAAGTCGAAAGCTACGACGATTTTGCCAACTACAACGAACAAGCTTTAAATTTGCTTACGGCAAAGTTTGCGCCAGTACCGCTTTGGATTTATCCGCCGCTGGCGAAGATTTTAGCAATCTTTGACTTGCACGAGTGGAGTCACCAACACGGTCAATTCGTTTCGCCGCACAATGCAATTTTTGAACAGCAGCGCGCTGGGATTGAAAAGAATTTACAGGAGAAATGGGGCGATAAAGTAAAAGTGTTCAAAGCTTTTAACTTTTGCGCGCCGTTTTTGCCGGAACAAGTAATTCCGCAAATTCAAGCAGAAGGATTTGACAAAATTCTGATTTATCCGCTGTTGGTAGTTGATTCTGTTTTCACCAGCGGCATTGCAGTCGAACAGGTGAATAAAGCTTTAGCACAAACCTTTGATGGTAAGGAACATTGGGTAAAAGGACAGCGCTACATTCCTTCTTTTTACGATGAACCTGCTTACATCCAGCTAATGGCGGATTTGGTTGAAGAGGAAATTAAGAACGATTTAGCTGTAGCGCATTTGCCTTCTCAGATTGGGATTGTGCTGATGAATCACGGTTGTCCGCACAAGGCGAAGGGCTTTACTTCGGGAATTGTGGAAAGTCAAGCTTTGTACGATCGCGTGCGGGAACGTTTGATGCACCGCTATCCTTTGATTTCGGTGGGTTGGCTGAACCACGACACGCCGCTGATTGAATGGACGCAGCCGGATGCGACGTTGGCTGCGAAGAATTTGATCGATTTGGGTGCAACTGCGATCGTCTTTATGCCGATCGGATTTGCCACAGAAAATCACGAAACATTGTTAGATGTAGACCACATTATTGAGTCTTTGCAGAAACAGCGTCAAGGAGTTACTTACCGCAAATTGCCTTGCGTTAACGACCATCCAGAGTTTCTGAAAATGGCTGCCGAGTGGGCAAATCCGCAGATTGAAGCGTTGTTGAGTGAGACTGCGGTTGCTGTTAATCCGAGTTTGGCTTCCGCGCAGCGCGAGCACAGTCATTCTCACGAAGGGCACGGGCATTCTCATGGGGATCACGGGCATTCTCACGGTGGGCATTCTCATGGTGATCGCGGGCATTCTCATGGCGGGCACGGGCACAGTCACTAATAGGACTTGGGCCTGAGAGCTCAGAAACCGGGTTTTTTGCGAAGATACTGCATGGAAATGGCAGATTTAGTGAAAAACCCGGTTTCTTTTGTTGGGGTGCGTAGGTCGAAATTTGGGCGAAAAGGTCGATCGTCCTTTGGTGTTTTTAGGGAAAGGGCGATCGGCTTTTTTATTTCAGGTGTTAATTGCTAGCGGGAAGCATTAAGCTGGTTATAATTTTGTGCAACTGGTATATTCAAAGCCTGTTTTTATTTTATGTACTAAAATTATTTTTATTAAAATACTAAAAATATGGTCAATCTAGAAATTGAAGATCGTAAACAATTAATAACTCTGCTAAAAGATTTACAAGAACTGGGGACGGAGCGATCACGCCAGCAAATTTTGGAGTTAGCAGGGCTGAAACCGTTGATACCAATGCTCGATCTTTCGGGTGCTCCATTTATTGCAGTTAGTGAAATCGTTAACTACCTGTCTAATTACGGACGTTTAACCTATGACCACGAGGCGCTTGGCCTGTTCTTGAATACCTTGAAAAGCTTGGTAGGGCTTCAGCAGCAATCTTTTGTGGATATGCTGCTGACAAAGTATGACATGATGA
This sequence comes from Microcoleus sp. B4-C2, assembly GCF_036705265.1. Classification (NCBI taxonomy): domain Bacteria; kingdom Bacillati; phylum Cyanobacteriota; class Cyanophyceae; order Oscillatoriales; family Microcoleaceae; genus Microcoleus; species Microcoleus sp. B4-C2. The sequence goes on along the minus strand of NZ_JAUBUB010000063.1, from coordinate 29,207 downwards.
CCCCAATCTCAGCATTACCTGTTATCGATAAATGGCGGGGAAGAGAAACTCCTACGGATGTATTAGAAAAAATTATAGGTGAGAATACGCTGCGACCGATATCATTCTTGCAGCAGGGACTTCAGGTCGCGCGGTCAGTTGCGTATGTTGGGGTGCGAACCAGCCAAAGTCGCTGGTCAGGTACAGGTTTTCTTGTGGCTCAAGATTTGTTGTTGACCAACAATCATGTTCTGCCTGATTCACCTTTACTTTCTGAGACAATTTTCCGTTTTAACTACGAAGAAAATTTTATGGGAGAAGCTCAAGCAACTGATGAGTATCGTGTTAAACCTAATGGAGTTTTTTATACCAACCAAACCTTAGATTACACTTTGGTTCAACTTGATGGAGAACCGGGACAAAGATGGGGTTGGGTACGACTATTACCTCAAGCAATGATTAGCAATGGTAGCCGAGTCAATATTATTCAGCATCCATTGGGACAACCCAAGCAGATTTCTCTTCAGAACAATTTTGTTCAATACGTGGGCGGTAATGTGGTGCAGTATATAACCTCGACCCTGCAAGGCTCCTCTGGTTCTCCGGTCTTTAATGATTCTTGGGAGGTTGTGGCTCTACACCATGCTGGAGGTAATATCCCTGAACCAACAACCCTACAACATTACTTTAGAAACGAGGGCATACTAATAGAGAGTATCTTAGCTGACTTACCCTCAGAGTTGGTAGAACTACTGAAGGCAGCACAATAGATTACCTAGTTTTACAAAAATTTTACAAGCATCTAAAGCTCAATGACTATAAATATCAAATCCCAATTAGTGAAGTTCCTAGCCCATATACCAAAAACTCAAACTGTTCCTGAGCGTAGAGCACTCTTGATGATTGTGGGATTTGATCATTTAGGCGCTAAAATAGATTCTTTTGAAAAAAACAATTTGGTTTTTTTTTCTGAATTAATTGAACTTGTATTCTCCGAAGGACAAGCTCAAGTATCGGAATTTATGAGGGCGCTTGTGGATAGCGGGATGGTCGGTTTAGAAGCTAGGAATAAACTGAATGAGTTCATTGAAGAAATTGCAACTTTCGATCGTCAACAATCAAATAACAGATTTATCGAACGGAATAACAATCAATCAATATGCTCCCCTTCAACGTCTACTCAAATTAGTTCGTCATCTTCCTCTTTTTTAACTCCGAGCCGAAGTGCCACAAGCATAGGAGAACACCAAAATAAGAGGTTAGTTGTTCCATCAGTTCCTGGGATTAAAGCTTTTGAATTTACAGTAGTGATCGTAGATGCCCAAGGCAAAGAGATTAACCGTTATCAAGAACAAGCACATTACTTAACTGAAGACCTTGGCAACAGCGCAATTTTAGAGATGGTATATATTCCCGAAGGAACCTTTTGGATGGGTTCGCCAGAATCTGAAGGAAAGCGATACTACAAGGAAAGACCTCGGCATTCAGTAAAAATTAAGGCATTTTTTATAAGCAAATATCCCGTTACACAAGCACAGTGGAAAGAAATTGCTTTGTTACCAGAAGCACGTTCAAAGCTTAAACTTCGCCCATCGCGTCCAGGAGGTAAAAGTCACGCTGTGACCGAAATTTCATGGTTTGATGCTGTTGAATTTTGCGATCGCTTATCTGAAAAAACAGGTCACAAGTATCGTCTTCCTAGCGAAGCAGAGTGGGAATATGCTTGTCGTGCTGGAACTACAACCCCTTTTCATTTTGGGGAAACTATCACTTCTGATTTAGTTAATTGCGATAGTAGCCGTCCCTATCGTTCAGAACCTAAAGGAATTTATCGTAAAAAAACTCTTCCAGTGGGAAGCTTGCAGTTTGCTAATGCCTTTGGATTATTCGATATACATGGTAACGTTTGGGAGTGGTGCTTAGACAATTGGTATGAAAATTATAATAATGCACCTACAAATGGAGAGGCATGGCTAGACAGTAGTGAGAATCAAACTCGTGTAATTCGTGGCGGTTCATGGCTCAATGACCCGTCTTTGTGTCGTTCCAGCTCCCGCTCATATAAGAATGCAAGTGATCTGTCGAAAAATGTTGGTTTTAGAATAGTTTATTCTCTCTAACGTGACGTACTATAAAAGTTTTGCCTAATTTTTTTTTAACTCGACGCTATTCCATTTTCTTCTAAATACGAATCGTTGGATGTTAACTGCTGATGCTTTTTGCGTGCAGCTAGAGTTTGGTGGTATTCATATGCTTCAGGTCTTATTTGAACTACATCAATCCTCAAAAATCCAGTTTTTTTATTAATTTCTTGTACGGCTTGCTCAATTTCATCTATTGAAACTTGGAAGAACTCTCTCCGTGAGTTCTCTAAATTCACTCTTTTATCATCAAAACGTTGATGCAACCTTTCTAATGTATCTAGGGCATCTTCCGAGAATATTTTGAAGTGAATATCAAATCTAAATGGAGCTGCGGGGTTCATTTTCTTGATATATTCATCTTCTCTCTGACGATTGGTCATACATATCCGGTATATATCCTTTCCAAAAGAGCCGATATTTGAAATTATATAAATATATCCCCATTTAACCCCATTAGCATTTTCTTTCTCTCTTCTATCTTCCGCTAATTGTTCTTCTAATTGCCGAATTTTAAGTTCTAGCTCGTTCCGCCTTTCGCCTTCAGCTTGTTCTATTTCTTTTCTAACTTCTTCAAGCTCTTGTTGATGAAGCCTTTCTCTTTGTTCCGCGTCTTTAGCTTTTTGTCGGGCTTTTTCTATGGCTTCGCGCTGTTTATTTTCCTTTTTAATTTCTTGTTCCATTTCGCGATCTTTCTGTTCTTTATTCTCTAAGTCAGACTTAATATTTAACTCCCTGATTTTGAGATTGAAATATTGTTGGGAAATTTCACACTGAGTTTTTTTTGACAAACCGTTGATTTTTTTAAAGGTTTTTTCAAGTTTCTTTTTTAAAGAAGGAAAATTATTATATTTTACCTCATTTTTCATAATATCTTTAAATTGCATTTCAAATAAAAACTCGATCAAATCGAGAATGCCACGTGTCACGTTTTCACCTTCTCGCTCGTTATTGTTTAAGTAAAATTGCTTATGACAAATAAAGGCTTGCTTATTTTTTTGCATTTCCTCCTGTTCTAATTGAGTTGATTCCCATAGAAGCATATAAGTTTCATAACTTGTAAAGCTATATTTGGGTTCATAATAATCTAGAGATTGAAGATAGGCTTTGGCAGCAAGTTCGCGTAATTCCTGTTGACGATTTATAATTTGGGTATTTAAGGATTCTTGTTGGTTTTCGAGTAGTTGAATGTTTGATTCTAACTGCCGTTGATATCTCTCTTTGTCATTCAATGCTTCGTACCTGCGTAAACGCTGTCTAAGCCGAGACTGTTCAAGCTTAGCTTGTACTAATGCGACAAAAAGTACCAATATTAATATGATGAGCCCTATAAGTGTTAAAGACATGGATATTCGTATTCCTAGTGGTGTACACTTTTACCTAGCTTAGAGATTTTTTCGGACTTATGGCAAGATACTTGAGCCAACTAGCGATCGCTTGAGGAGTAGCCTGGTTTAGGCTGCACATAGAAATCAGTTCGAGCCTATACCAGCTTGCTTATCCAACCATTGATGAAACCCCACTATCATACTATTTTATTTTAGGGATTGGGCGTATATAGAGTATTCAAGCATCTGCTAAAGGTTTCAACCGCCGACTCTTATCAGGGATTTCTAACTATTTCACTAAAAACACCCTCCACCAACTTATCAATCTCCGCCTCAGTTGTAAAATAGTGAACACAAGCCCGCACACAATCAGGATTAAGAATAGTCCGCACCATAATTCCCTGTTTCTCCAACAAATTGACAAGCTTGTTGTGCGGCATCCCATTAGTTAATCGAAACGAAACCAAACCAGCTTCCGGCGCAGATTTTCGCAAACATTCGACATTGGGAAGTTCCGACAAACGCTCCCAGAGATACTTACTCAAACGGCAAATTTCTGCATACCTTTCTTCGATCGTACCCCATTCATGTTGCAGGGCGATCGCACTCCGCAAACCCGCATACAAAGGATAAGCAGAAGTCGCAATTTCATAGCGCTGCGATCCAGGTTTCCAGCCAAGGACTTTAGCATTAGCATCCGTCACAATTCCCCGCCAACCGATAAACACCGGATGCAAATCTGCCAAAGCTTCCGCACTCACATAAAGTCCCCCCAAACCTTCCGGGCCGCACCACCATTTGTGACCAGTAAAAGCATAAAAGTCAACCCCTGATTCAATCAAATTTAAAGGCAAAACCCCCACAGATTGAGCCGCATCAACTAACACTTTGACTCCGGTTTGATGACACACTTTCACAATCTCAGTCAGAGGCAAAACTTGGCCAGTATTCCACAAAATGTGACTGATAACCAACAAGCGAGTATTTGGCCGCAAACTATCAGCAATCACCGCCACCGCATCGCCCTCATTCAAAGTAGCCGCCAACGGACAAATCGAAACCTCAATGTTGAAACGGCGCTGAAGTTCCATTACACTAGCTACAATGCCGGGGTGTTCGCAATCAGAAAGCAGCAAATGGTCGCCTGCTTTCCAGTCAATGCCCCACAGCGCAATATTGCAGCCGACGGTGACATCTTCAGTTAGGGCGATGGTTTCAGGAGGTACCGTCAACTCAGATGCGATCGCACGTCGCGTCAGCATCGCCTCCTGAACCACCCAAGCCCCCACCTCCCCCGAAAACGGCCCCCCAAGCTGCACCCGTTTGTAAGCCTGATAAATCGCGTCTAAAGCAGGCTCAGGCAACGGCCCTTGTCCGCCGTAGTTAAAATAAGCTTTATTGGCCAAAGCTGGGAATTGTTGCCGGTGATTGTCCTTTGTCATTTTTTCTGGCGAATTATTGATAGCGTTAATATTGAATAACTGATGGTGTGAACTTTCTATCCTTTGACTTTTGCCTCAAGCTAAATAATCAATCCGTGTATCCGTCTCAAAATCCGTGTCGTGCTTTCCTTCTAATTATTCTATGCCTTGCGAATACTAAATGTTAATAACTGACAAACTGCTACTTTCCTATCAGCGATGCCATCTCCGAGCATTTTTAGACACCTGCGGAGACTGGAAACAACTAGATCCCCCCAGCGACTTTCTGCTGAAACTGATGCGCGACAGCGCCGCATACCAGCAGCAAGCTTTGGAAGACGAGACTTACCAACAACCATATTATCCTAGAGGAGATTGGGAAGCCGGCGCGGCCGCTACATTGAGTTTAATGCAGCAAGGGGTCGATCGCATTTACCGAGGAGTTCTGATCCAGGGCGAATTCGGCCAAACCAAAGCCGCAACAACTTCTCTGGTAGGAATTGACGCTCAATATTTCCCAGAATTTGGCGAAATACCCGAAACTCCCGTTCATCTTTCATCCTCCAACCTTCACTCTTCAAACATTACCCTGATCAGTCGCCCCCATTTATTAATCAAACAGCCGGGACAATCGAAATTTGGCGATTGGAGTTATATTACTGCGGATATTTGGCTTAGCAAGCGACCAAAACAAGAGTATCAAATTATCGCAGCTTTTCACGCCCAAGTTTTAGCTTCAGTGCAGGAAACAATGCCAGAGACTGCGTGGCTGATGCTGCGAAAAAAAGGGCTGTACTCGGTGAATCTCGGCCAGCGAACTCCTCAGATGTTCGAGATTTTAGATGATTGCATTCAGATGATAGAAAATGGGGATAAACCAGAAGTGTTTATTTCGAGGCAAAAGTGCAATCTTTGCGGTTGGTATACTATCTGTCACGCCGAAGCCGAATCTATTAAACATCTTTCGTTATTGCCGGGAGTTACTGCCAGCCGCTATGCTAGACTAAAAACTCTCGAAATTACTGATGTAGAAGCTCTCGCTAATGCTAGTTCCGCACTGCTGGCTGAGTATCCAGAATTCCCGGACAGAGTTGCTTTTGATGTCGTGCAGCAAGCTCAATCTCACTTGCTAAATCAACCGCTGTTGCGGGAAGAAGGAAGTTCGGCAACGGATTTTGTAACGGATGTAACGGATAGAATTTCGGCAGCGAACACTGTACGGAATTTAACAAGTTTAACGGATGTAGGTGTGAGGAAAGAAGGAAGAAGGGAAGAGGCAGAAGTTAATCAATTTATCATGCCAGAAATGGCAGTAAAGAGTTTAGTAATAGGTAAAAGTGAGGTCGTCAAAACTACAGAAAATCAACCTGCGACATCTTCTATACCTGCGCCAATTCTCCGCAAGAAACCAATTCCCTATTCCCAATCTGTGTTTTTGCCGATCGCCCCAATCGAACTCTACTTTGATATTGAAGCCGAACCAGAGTTAAACTTGGATTACCTCCACGGAGTCTTAGTTGTTGACAGGTACAACAATACGGAAAAATTCCACGGTTTTTTAGCAGAATCAGCAGCAGAAGAAGGTGCAATCTGGGAGCAATTCTTAGAATTAATGTGGGCTTATCCTATTGCTCCAATTTTCCATTTTTGCGACTACGAAGTCAAGACTTTTAAGCGACTGGCTAAACTTTACAATACTCCAGCTTATTTGTGGAAACCCGTGCTGAAACGGTTTGTAGATATTCACAAACAAGTGACGCAAAAAGCGATTATGCCGGTGGAAAGTTACGCACTCAAACCCATTGCCCGCTGGCTGGGTTTTGACTGGCGAGATGCTAAGGCGAATGGTGCTCAGTGCGTCTGCTGGTATGACGATTGGCTCAAAACCGGCGATCGATCGCTCTTGGAGGCGATCGTCCGTTACAATGAGGACGACTGTCGTGCTACTTATGTGGTTAAAGATTGGTTGACCAATTTTTTGCTGAATCAGAAACAGTGAATTTATGATTTAACGAACCGCGAAGACGCAAAGGGCGCGAAGGAAGAAAGAGAAGAAGAAGGTAGTTAAGCTAAAAAAATATTTGCTTGGTCTTTTGAAAAATATTACACTTCTTGTATTCGGCCTCCTGTGAAATTATTGTGGGGTGGGCATCTTGCCCGCCCCAATATGCAGGCTCAAAGTGAAATAGTTTAATAGCCTACTTATTCATCAAATGCGAAAGCTAGCAAAAGCAACTATATTTATTGTCTGTTTTTTGATGGCAGCAACTGTTGCTATTTGGGTAAATCAATCAGCTCAATCTTTCGCTGTTACAAAAATAGATTTTATCGGCAGAGCAATATTTCCTACAGGTTCTCCGTTTCAGGGTACGGAAATTGGCGGACTTTCGGGCATTACTTATGATGCCGAAAAACAAGTTTATTATGCCATTTCTGATGACCGCAGCAGCAAGGCTCCGGCGCGCTTCTATTCTCTCAAAATCAACTTGCAATCTGGTAAACTGGAAAAAGAGCAAATTACTTTTACTGGTGTCACTACTTTATTAGATGAAAACGGCAAAGGTTTTCCTGAATTAAGTTTAGATCCGGAAGGGATAGCTTTTACTGGCAATAGCGTGTTTGTTTCTTCTGAGGGAGATGTCGATCGCCAAATAAATCCTTTCATCAAAGAGTTCTCCCTCGATGGTAAACTGCTGAAAACGCTGGCAATTCCAGAACTATTTTTGCCGGACGACAAAGGCACTAAAGGCATCCGCAACAATCTCGCTTTTGAAAGTTTAACTTTAACGCCCGATCGCAAATACCTATTTACAGCTACCGAAAACGCCTTGGTTCAAGATGGCGCTGTACCTTCCCTGGAAACCGGGAGTCCGTGCCGGATTTTGCGCTACGATGCGGTGAGCGGCAATCCAGAAGCCTCGTTTCTCTACATCACCGAACCGCTACCCGCTGGCGCGAATCCTGTGGGAAAATTAACTAGCAACGGTTTAGTGGATTTGTTGGCGATCGACGATAACCGCTTGCTGAGTTTAGAGCGTGCTTTCTCCCTGGAAACCGGCACGACTATCAGAATTTTTGAGATTTCTCTGGAAAAGGGCGATCGTATAGAAGCACTCGAAAGCCTCAAAAGCCGTCTGGGCGAGGTTTATCCCGCTCAAAAACGCCTGCTGCTGGATTTGGAAACCCTGAAAATTCCCCTAGACAACATTGAGGGGTTGACATTTGGCCCCGTCTTGGCGGATGCTAGCAGAGGTCTGATTTTGGTGAGCGACAACAACTTCAGTCCGCTGCAAGAGACTCAGATTTTGGGCTTCCAAATAAAAGTTCAAAAAACCTCTTGACAAAAGGTGAAGTTATAGGCATAATAGAAATTGTGCCTGAAAAAACGGCAAAACGAGGGACAGTAGTTCAATTGGTTAGAGCACCGCCCTGTCACGGCGGAAGTTGCGGGTTCGAGCCCCGTCTGTCCCGTTCTCTCGTAAATCGAAAGTTTAAACCTTTCATAAATCTCTTTCTAAATTGAGTTCGTTTGTAGTCAGGACTTCATTAGACCTCTTGCAAAAATAATTAGGACGGGCAAGATGCCCATCCCACAAGAAAAAATAACTCTTGTGGGATGGGCATCTTGCCCGTCCCATCAATTGAGGAAAAGGATTTTTGCCACAGGTCTATTGCTCCTGCGGAGAAAAAAGGACTAAAGTCCTGACTACGAATCTTATGATATTTAGATAGCAGGACATGATTAAGGAGCGGGAAAATATGACCGTTACAACCATTAACCTCTCAGCGGAGAAAACTACACAACGGGTAGTATTATCTAATATCAGTTGGCAGACTTACGAAAGCTTATTAGCAGAAGCGGGAGACAAGAGATCCTCGCGATTTTCATACTCTCAAGGAGTCTTAGAAATTATCATGCCATCCGACTTGCATGAAACTGTTAATTGTTTGTTGAAACAGTTTGTGACTACTTTAAGTGACGAATTAAAATTGAAACGCAAGGAATTTGGTTCGACGACTCTAAACCGTGAAGAGTTAAAACAAGGTGCAGAACCGGATTCCTGTTTTTATATCCAAAATGTCGATCGCATTCGTGGCCGAAAAATTAACTTGTCAATCGACCCGCCACCTGATTTAATCATCGAAGTCGATCTCACCAGTCCATCTACTAATCGCTTTACTATCTACAAAAACTTAGGAGTTCCTGAAATTTGGAGATATCTAGGAGAGACTGTACAATTTTTTCAACTTCAGAACGGAGAATATGCGATCTGTGAATACAGTGCCGCTTTTCCGATTGTTTCTTCAGGAATAATCAATCAATTTTTGCAGATGGCCGAGACGGAGGATGATACTACTATAATGGAGGCTTTGCGAGTCTGGGTGAGGCACCAGTTGCGATCGCCCGAAAGCGAGCAATAATACTAAACTTAATTTAACTAATTCCTTTCTCCCACGGACGATCGACTCCCAGCAGCGCTCAAAGGTGCGAGGAAATAAAGGGTCGGGCGATCTGATATGTCAGAACCAGGACGATGGGGACGAGAATCGGAATCGCCACTAGCAGTCCCCATTTGCCAAACCTAAGTTTTTGACCGTCGGATTTTAACAGGAAAATTACAGCGGCAATTCCCATAAGTATCCAGAGACCACCGAAGCCCATGAAGACTGTATAGCCTGCATCTTGCATTTTTTTTGACCTTTAATAGTAGTCCATCTTTAATGTTAGTTGCGGTCTGTTTCTGCTGACATCTTCTGATAGACCGATCGAACTTATTAAATATGACTCATTTTGAGTAGGGTTGGCAGCGACCCTGACTTTCGCACTCGATCCGCTGAGTTCGATCGCTCATAATTGTTGCTAAATCCGGCCTTCCCGTCAACATCAGCCGCCAGTCTGCCCAAATTCCGTACAGCCAATTGGCGATCGCCCCGATCACTGGTAACTTAGTAACTGCATAAATCCATCCCATACCTAAAATCTCGTAAGTGCGGCGAAAAACCTCTACATTTTTAACCGTCGTACCGTCGGGTAACACCGCGTGAATCCGACCCATCGCCGTTTCGTAGTCGATTCCGCCGTGGGCATCCGGGTTGTAGCCATCATCCGCGATATCCACAAACGACACTAAACCTCGCCCCGCGTCGCGTTTTTTCAAGAAATTAACCTCCCGCACGCACAGAGGACATTCACCGTCGTACAGTAACTCAATCTGCCAAGCAGGCGCAACAGACTCGGGTGAGGGCGCAACAGATTCGGAAAACTCAGTTTTAGCAGCAGACATAGGGAAATATATTTTAATGTCGTCGATCGCACACAAACATTTTACAAGGATAAATACTTATCAGGTGCGCCTTGGGTACTCCTAAAGCAGTTATTTGTGCTGTGAAAAATAGTCCCAAAGGTCAATCCAGTCTTGGCCACCCGCAAGCTATTATCATCAAGATGCCCTCTCCTGCCTTGCCGGAGACTTTCGCCCGATCGCCCGATAGTCGAATATCAAACAATTCGAGGCAAAGCACCTGCCAAGCACAACTGTTAATTCGGCAACCAAATATAATAAAATTTAAAGTCTTAAACATCAGCTATTCCCCCAACCAGCAAATTGCCCCCAATCTAAAAGCAAAAATCTACATGAATGTCAGAGTCCGTCTAGCCCCCAGTCCCACCGGAAACCTACACATCGGTACCGCCAGAACCGCCGTATTCAACTGGCTGTTTGCCCGCAATCAAGGCGGCAAATTCATCCTGCGGGTAGAAGACACAGACGTAGAACGTTCTAAAAGCGAATACACCGATAACATCCTCGAAGGCCTCACCTGGCTGGGTATGGAGTGGGACGAAGGCCCGAGTTTTCAGTCACAGCGTCTGGAAATATACCGCCAAGCAGTCCAAACCCTTCTCGACAATGGACTCGCCTACCGCTGCTACACCACGTCGGAAGAACTCGACGAAATGCGGGAAGCACAAAAAGCCAACAAACAAGCCCCCCGCTACGACAACCGGCACCGCAACTTGACAAGCAAAGAGCGCGCAGCTTTTGAAGGCGAAGGGCGACAAGCTGTGATTCGGTTTATCATCGACGACGATCGCACAATTTCTTGGAACGACATGGTGCGCGACACCGTAACCTGGAAAGGTAGCGACCTCGGCGGCGATATGGTGATTGCCCGTGCATCCAGCGGCGGCGTCATCGGCCAACCACTCTACAACCTCGCCGTAGTTGTCGATGACATCGACATGGGCATCACCCACGTCATCCGCGGCGAAGATCACATCGGCAATACTCCGAAACAAATATTGCTGTACGAAGCTTTGGGCGCGACAATCCCAGAATTTGGCCACACGCCGCTGATTTTAAACTCCCAAGGACAAAAGCTTTCTAAACGCGACGGCGTAACCTCGATTTCTGACTTCAAAGATATGGGCTACCTGCCCGAAGCTTTAGTTAATTACATGACTTTGCTCGGTTGGACTCCGCCGGATTCAACGCAGGAAATATTTACACTGTCGGAAGCAGCAGAATTATTTACATTCTATCGAGTCAACAAAGCCGGTGCAAAATTTGATTGGGATAAACTCAATTGGCTAAACAGTCAATACCTGCACAAAATGCCAGTGCCGCAATTGACAGATTTGCTGATACCTTATTGGTGGCAGAAAGGCGGTTATGAGTTTGACTCGGAGGCCGATCGCCCTTGGCTCGAACAAATAGCTGCTTTAATCGGCCCGAGTCTCGTTCGCTTAACCGATGCTGTGGATATGTGCAAGGTTTTCTTCTCCACCACGGTGGAATACGAAGAAGAAGCACTCGCACAATTGCAGCAACCAGGGGCTGCACAGGCTTTACAAGCAGTTGTAGAAGCGATGGAAAGTCATTCATCCCTGACATCAGCGGAAGCTCAGAAAATCACTAAAAAGCTCAGTAAAGAGAAAAATCTTAACAAAGGGCTAATTATGCGATCGCTCAGAGCCGCTCTGACAGGTGCAATGCACGGCCCCGACCTGATAGAATCTTGGGTAATCCTTCACCAGCGAGGAACGGCTAAAACCCGTTTGCTTGATGCCATTAGCAACTTGAATTTGCCTGGTGTTGGTGTGGCGGCCGAAACTCCAACCCCAGAACAGCAAAACGCGGAAACTGCAACCGAAACTTCTGTCGCACAACAGCCGGCAGCGTCCGTTTCACCAGCCGAAATACCGACTTCAGCACCAGAGGTTTCAGCAGTCGAAATATCGGCTCCTGAAGCAGTGGCGGCGCCCGTTTCAGCAGTCGAAATACCGACTACAGAAACAGGCGAAGTGTCGGCTCTTGAACCAACCGACGGGGAGGTTGCAGCAGTCGAAATACCGGCTCTTGAAACAGCCGCAGCAGCAGTTGAAATACCTGCCGCCAACCAGCAAAAAACTATTGCGAGTGGAGAAATGACTTCATCAAACGAACCAGAAACAACCGTTATCATCACCGAAATTCCTGCCGGAAATGAAGCAGACAGTTCCAGCGATACCACAAAAGTCATAATTACCGACGAACCGCCAAGTCAGGCCCAGCAGATCAAAGAACAAATTATCTCAATTTTGTCCGAGTTTCCCGCTTACATCGGCAGCTTTTACGAACAGTACAAAAGTCCCCTGACTGTTATCGGTGTAATTATAGCCTCGATTGTCTCTTTGAAAGTGCTTTTGGGCGTAATAGATGAACTCAACGACATCCCCCTGCTAGCACCGACATTCGAGCTAATTGGTATCGGATACACCGGGTGGTTTGTCTACCGCTATTTGCTGCGATCGTCCAATCGGCAACAATTAGGTCAAGAAATTCAAGCCTTGAAAGAACAAGTTTTCGGCAAAAAGTCCTAAACTTTTGCTGGTAATTTGTTGAATTTGTACCCGACACTGATAACTTTAAATAAGTTGTTAGTGTCGGGTTTTTAGATGACTAATGACTGTTGACTGTTGACTGTTGACGGTTGACTGATGACTGTTGACTGATGACTGTTGACTGTTGACGGTTGACGGTTGACTGTTGACTGTTGACTGTTGACTAATGACTAATAACTAATAACTAAACCCCAGTCGCAGTAAAAGCCGCCCAATAATAAGGATTAGCAAAAGGATAGGGTTTGCGGTTGCGAATTTGCTGCAAAGAAGCCTCCGCAATCAGGCGAGAACTTTGAGAAAGCCGATCGAACATTTGCGAAATTTGAGGTTGAAAATCCGCCAGCAACACCTCCAATTCCTCGCTAGTCAAATCCCGCAGCCACCTTTGAGCGTCCCCCAGCGCGATCGCCACATCTCCCACCTGCAACCGAGAAAACCGTCCCAGATTTTCATAAAACTTGCTCGTCAGCAGCAGCGTAGAAACATCATTCACCTTCCAAAGACTGCTAACCACACTAGACGTGCCAGCATACAACAAACCCGCCGACAAACCCACAAAATCTCCTCCAGCACCGCTAACTCCGCCAGCGGCAATTTCGCAACCCGATAAAGTAACTAAAAAATATTGCCGAAAATCCAGATTAAAAATTTCCTCCAAACTCAGAGAATCATTCCTCAAAAACACTGCGGATTTCAGTGGCAAAGCCAAATTAAGCAAACTAAAACAAGCAAAATGAGCGCATTTTTTCTGCTGCAAATGCCCTATTTCTTGGGGCAAATCCCCATTATTAGCAGACATTTCTTGGGAAAAAGCCTCTTTAATTGCCGGCTTATGGCGCACAACTTCTGTACTGGCAAAATACTGGGAAATAGTGCCGATTTCAATGTTGCTGTAGAACGCATCTCTGGTGAAAGTTGGAATGGCCAAAAGCTGCTGCAAACGGGGTCTGTACCGACCAATAGCCGCTCCGTGTGCACTTTGTCTCAACAGCAATAGCTGACAGCTAGGAGCATAGCGAATTCCTCCGGGAAATCGATCGAGCAAATAAGTAGCAGGCGCTGCAACGTCGCCAAAAGACGAACTTTGAGAAAAATCCGAAAGGCTGTAGGTTTCCACCTCAAAACCGCTGCGATCGCTCCACCCAGACCTAAAAATTCCCCCACCATCCTCAAATCCGTCTCTCCCCGCCAGAGGCAAAGCGTGGAGTGGCAAAGCGTGCAAAAATCGGTGCGGCACAAAAATCAGCCGATCGCAATTATCGGGAATCAGCGCCACCACTCGATCGATTTCCAGCATCGTAGCCAAGCGTTTGAGGCGAGTCTGGAGATGATTGATCCAGCGACCTTTTTGTTCAGAATAAGCGGTGAGGTACTCCTGGCCCCAACTTTCGGCAGCCAAAGCATTTTCCGGCGAACACAGGTGAACGGCGGGATATTGTTCACTCTTTACCACCACAAAAGCAACCAGCAACTCTCCCAAACTCGCCCACACCACAGCAGCGCAATTGTCATCAGGCAACAATTGGCGAATTTGCTCGAAAGCGATCGGTTCAACTTTGTGAGCTAGGCTGAAGAAAGGGTCGTTTGCCTGCACCTCCCGCGCAATCAACCTATCAAACTGCTTCCACAATTGATTTAAGTGCATGAAGTCCAAGTTCGGCATTAGAGAACCGCTGTTCAAACCTTGGCTATCGCCCTCAGAAATCAAAGTCGTGTTCGGCTCAGGTTCTCCCTCTTCTTGGTGCCGCTGTTCCCCTGCTATTTCCAGTTGCAGCGACTCCAACTCGCTTCGCACCGCTGCAGGAATTTCGGCTTTCGGAGTCAAGTGGCATTTAAGCAGCAGTTCTACCAAATTCCGATTTTTGTGGCGTTCGGCGTATTCCAGAGCCTTAGCGTAATATTCAGGTTGGCTGGCGCCTAGTTCCAGGCAAACTTGCACCAGGCATTTATAGAGTCCAGCCCAGGTGCGGGTTAATTTGACTTTTGCGGTACTCGTCCGTGAAGCGTAGCTATCCCGTAGGGAATCGCCAAAATCGACTGTATCAACCCCAACTTCGCAGCGCAAGAATTCAACAGTATCGACAGCAGCAGTAAAAACCCCGTAAGCGCGAAGCAAGTCGCCTCGAACTCGGTAAGCTTGACCCAAATAAAATAAAATTTCAGCCCAGCGGTGGGGATAGGTTTCGCGAGTGTAGACTTGGGTGGCGCTGTGATAGCAGCCGATCGCGCTTTCCATGTGCGACAAGTTTTCCGCCTCCGTCAGTTGCGAATAAGCCCTACCGAGATAAATTTGCAGCATTGCCCAGCGGTTGGGATATGCCTGCCTGGTGTAGACTTCGCCCGCATTTTGATAGCAGGCGATCGCGCTTTTGAGGTTGCGATTTTTTTCCCCTTTCACGTGTTCGCAGAAAGCGCGGCCGAGGTAGGCACACAGCATGGCCCAGCGTTCGGGAGTTTTTTGGCGGTTGCAAAAGAGCAAAGCATTTTGATAGCAGGCGATCGCCATTTCCATATTTTCGGCTTTTTCCCCTTTCACCCGCCGACTGTAGATCCTACCGAGGTAAGTTTGGATCGAAGCCCAGACTTCGGGAAATTTGATGCGGGTGTAGACTTGTAAAGCATTTTGATAGCAGACGATCGCCATTTCCAAATTTTCCACCGGATCGCCTTTGATGCGATCGACAAACACCCGGCCCAAATTCCTTTGAGTCGTCGCCCACTGCTGCGGAAAAGCTTCCCGAGTCCGCACCTGCAAAGCTCTTTGATAGCACGTAACCGCATATTCGAGATTTTCAGCTCGGTTGCCCCGCAGCAACTCGCAGTAAGCATTTGCCAAATTATTTTGAGTTGTGGCCCAACGCCGGGGAAACACCTTGCGGTTGTAGACTTGCAAAGCATTTTGGTAGCAAGCGACTGCCAGTTCCAGATTTTGGGCTCGGTTGCCCCGCAGCCGGCGGCTGTAAGCACGGCCGAGATTGTTTTGAGTGCTCGCCCACTCTTGCCCGAAAGCCTCGCGGCTGCGAACTCGCAGGGCATTTTCAAAGCAGGCGATCGCCTGTTCTAGATTGTCTGCCGGATCTCCCCTGAGACGCTCGCTGTAAGCGTTGCCCAGATTATTTTGCAGCGTCGCCCACTGTTCCGGGTACTGTTCGGGCGTGCGTACTTGCAGGGCATTTTCAAAGCAAGCGATCGCCTGTTCGATATTTTGAGCCTTATCACCTCTGGGGCGATCGCTATAAGCGTTGCCCAGATTGTTTTGCATCACCGCCCATTCTTGGGGAAAGTCTTTGCGGGTAAAAACCTTAGCAACTGTTTCGTAACCGGCAATTTCGATTTCCAAGTTATTAGCCTTGCTGCCGAGGGGAAACCGCCCAATTTTGTTGCTCAGATTGCCGATCAGGGCTGCAATCCGCCTTCTCTCGGATTCTTGGGCAGCAGAAAACACCAAAGTTGCCCAGCAGCGCAGCAGTTGTGCGAAATTCTGGTCGAGTTTATCTAAATTGTTTCTCAGCAGCGAGTACAGGTGCTGCGAATCAGCGCCGCGCGCGACTGCCTGCAATACTTCTGCTAAAAAAGCCAGATATGCTGCCCCGGTTGCGGGCAATTTAGAATTCCCTTTTGCAGATTCTAAGGGTGCGATCGCCCTTTGGAAAAATTTTGCAGCTTTCAGCAAGCTTTCTCGCGTCAGTGCCACTTCTTCCACATAAAGCGTTTGCACGAACCCAAAGTCGATCGACTTTGGGTTCGTACTCAAAATCAAATCTATTCCTGAGTCCCCAGGATTTTCCAGCAGCACTTGGAGCATATTAACATCAGTTTCGCGACGCCGTTCATCCATCGTGCATTCCGCCGAATTATTAACGATAGGATCGCTGCTTCTGTGCAGCAATTAAATCACTTCCTGGTTTAAATTTCAATCTCTAACCGGAGGTACGAGTCGCCCAGGGGATTAAACCAACCTGATTTTTCCACCATACACATTGCCACAACGTATTTGCTTAAAAAAACAGGCTTCGGCACAAGTCTTAAACTTAACAAACCCGCCCCGACAGACGTGCAGCGGGGCGGGTTTAATTTTACCCTGATAGATTTTAGACTAAGAAAGCCGATTTCTGGGAAACTATTGGGTGTGATAACGAGAAATCTGGTAAAGAAACCGGCTTTCTGAGGAATAGTGGGTCTAGATATGGCAATCGCCATTGGTATCAAATTAAGCCTGAAACCCCTGATAAATGTCGCTTTTAGGCAAAGTCTAGATCCCCCTAAATCCCCCTTAAGAAGGGGGACGAAAGAGAATACTCCTGTCCCACCCCCTACTCCCTTTATTAAGGCAGGCGCCAGGGTGATCTGGCCTTAATAGTCAAACATCAGTCTGTAAATGGGTTTGACGTTAAGTTGACACCAATGGGCAATCGTTAGTTACAGCGCTACAGCTAACACAAATCAACTCAGTAGATTTTACTGTACCGCTTGAGAGCGCAAGGCTGACTCCACGGCCAGCAGAGCTCGATCGACTTCAGCAGCAGTGACAATCAGCGGCGGGACAAATCTCAGCACTTTAGGCCCTGCGGGAACCAACAAAACTCCTGCGGCGATGGCAGATTTGACGATATCAGCGGATGTAAGTTCGATGTCAGCTTGCAATTCCATCCCGACAATCAAACCCCAGCCGCGCACCTCAGCAATTAAATGCGGATATTCGGCCGCCAACTTGTTGAGCCCTGCTTTCAACTGTTCCCCGCGCTGCTGCACGTTTTCTAGAAGGTTTTCCCGTTCTAAAGTTTGGCACACACACAAAGCTACAGCGCAAGCAAAAGGATTGCCGCCGAATGTGCTGGCGTGACTTCCCGGTTCAAATACATCGCAGGAAGATTTGCACAGCATAGCGCCGATCGGGATACCGCCGCCCAATCCTTTGGCAGACGTAAAGATATCCGGTTCAATGCCGAGGTTTTCGTAGCCCCAGTATTTGCCGCTGCGTCCCATCCCGACTTGCACTTCGTCGAGAATGAGCAAAATGCCTTTTTCGTCGCAAATTTCCCGAATGCGCTGGAAGTAAGCGATATCTCCGGGGCGAACTCCGCCTTCGCCTTGCAGCGCTTCCAGCATAATTGCAGCGACTTGGCGTTCGTCTTTGTCGAGTTGGTCGATCGCACTTTCGATCGCACTAATATCGTTGTATGGCACATAGTGAAATCCGGGAACCAAAGGGCTAAAACCCTTCTGGTATTTAGGCTGTCCAGTTGCCGTAATTGTCGCCAAAGTCCGCCCGTGGAAACTCGCAACAGCGGTAATGATTGTCGGATTCGAGATATTTAATTTTTCGTGGGCGTACTTGCGGGCGAGTTTAATTGCCGCTTCATTAGCTTCCGCGCCGGAGTTACAAAAGAAGGCTCTGTCAGCGCAAGAATGGTCTACAAGCCACTTTGCCAGCTCGCCCTGTACGGGGATGTAATAAAGATTAGAAACGTGGTGCAGGGTCTGAATTTGCTGAGTTACCGCTGCAATCATTGCCGGGTGGGCGTGTCCCAGAGTGCAGGTAGCAATACCGGCCACAAAATCGAGATATTCGCGGCCCTCGGTATCCCAAACGCGGCAGCCGAGGCCCCGTTCTAGGGCGATCGCAAAACGCCCGTAAGTTGTCATTACATAGCTGTCGAAGCTCTCAGAACTGAAGAGACTGGCTTCGGCTTGCACGCTTGGTTCTTTTAATAAGGTTTCTGGACTCACGAATCGCTCCTTAACACATAATATGTAGACCTCGATTGTACGGTAAAAATCCAGGTTAGCGGTGCAGGCTGTTAGTTTTGTCATAAAATCATAACAGTAACCTCAATTAATCCATTACAAATCTACTGATGAGTTATTACATTTCTCCTAACTTTCTCGATAAAGTTGCGGTGCACGTCACTAAGAACTTTTTAAATTTACCAGGGGTAAGAGTTCCCCTAATTTTGGGAATTCATGGCCGCAAAGGAGAAGGCAAAACTTTTCAAACCGAACTGGTTTTTCGGCGGATGGGCTTTGAACCGGTGATGATATCTGGTGGGGAATTAGAAAGCCCGGATGCAGGAGATCCGGCGCGTTTAATTCGCTTGCGCTACCGGGAAGCTGCGGAGCAAATTCGCGTGCGCGGCGAGATGTGCGCCATCTTTATTAACGATTTGGATGCTGGTGCTGGCAGGTTTGATACTACTACTCAATATACTGTCAATACTCAGATGGTCAATGCCACTCTGATGAATATTGCTGATAATCCAACTAATGTGCAGTTACCGGGAAGTTATGACAGTACGCCGCTGCACCGAGTGCCGATTATTGTCACCGGAAATGATTTTTCTACGCTGTACGCGCCGCTGATTCGCGACGGGCGGATGGAGAAGTTTTATTGGGAACCCAGCCGCGATGATAAAATTGGCATTGTTGGGGGAATTTTTGAGTCGGACAAATTGTCAAAAACCGATATTGTGGCGTTAGTCGATAAGTTTCCCGATCAGGCGATCGACTTTTTTAGTGCTTTGCGATCGCGCATTTATGACGAACAAATCCGCGAATTCATTCACAAAGTAGGAATCGAGCGAGTTTCCAAGCGTTTGGTAAACACTTTGGAAGCAGCGCCAGATTTCCATAACCCGAATTTCAGCCTCGCTCATTTATTAGAAATGGGCAGTTTGATGGTGGGCCAACAAAAGCGGATTAAGGAAATGCGCTTAGTAGATGAATACAACCAATCGCGGCTGTTTAACGTTCAAGGAACCCCCAATGCCCCTGCTGCTGCGCCCACGCAAAGTGAATTAAACGACCCGTCATCCAAATATTATAAGGCTTACGTCGAGCCAAGTTCTGAAGCGGGTAACGGTCATGCGGCGCGGCTGAGTTCCGAGGTATTGGAACAAGTAAAGCAGTTATTAGCAAGAGGCTGCAAAATTGGCATGGAATATGCAGATAATCGCCGATTTAAAACTGGTTCTTGGCAAAGTTGCGCGACGATTAAAACTGCACAGGAAAAAGATGTGGTTGCATCTTTAGAAACTTGTTTGGCGGAACACGGCGGCGAATACGTGCGGCTGATTGGTATCGATCCAAAAGTCAAGCGGCGGGTAGTTGAAACAATTATTCAGCGGCCAAATTAGGACAAGCGTTTACAGATTTAAATTCTTGCATATTTGGGGCGGGCTAGAAGCCCACCCCACAAGATTTGGATTTTTTTTACCGAAAATAGACCTATTATGGTCGTTCACTTTCATCTCTTGAAATTATCTGCGTTCATCTGTGTTTATCTGCTTGAAATCAGCGGTTAACCGGCTCTATCAAAGATTTATCCAATCACTCTATTCTGCAAAAATTTATCAAAAGTTGCCCGATCGCACATAGCACCTTGAGCACCCACTTTAGTTGTGCACAGAGCGCCCGCTGCTGCGCCCCACCGCACCGCCTCTGACAAGGACAGACCGGCATCTAATGCGGAGGCCAAGCCGCCGTTAAAAGCATCGCCAGCAGCCACAGTGTCGATCGCCTCCACAGCAAAAGCCGGTACAAAAAAGGTTTCATCCGCAGTAACAGCAACAGCCCCGCGATCGCCCAATTTGACAATAACATTCTTGACCCCACGCTCCTGCAAGTGTTTGGCAGCTACAATCGCTGTTTCCGTGTCATTCACCGGAAAACCGGCTAACTGGCTGGCTTCCACTTCATTCGGCGTGATAATGTCAATTAGCGGATAAAGTTCCAGTGGCAAATCCGCCCTAGCCGGTGCTGGATCGAGAATAACTCGCACCCCCGCTTGACAAGCAGCTTTCGCAGCTTTTTGGACAATTTCCAGGGGAATTTCTAACTGTAGCAGCAAAGATGTAGCTCCTGTTAACAGTTTTTTGAGACGTTCTATATCTGCTTCACCGACATTGTTATTCGCGCCCGGAATCACAATAATATTATTTTGACCTGTCTCGTCTACGGCGATAATTGCCACTCCTGAATGAGTGTTTTGGTCTATTAATACATTGTCTGTATTTACCCCATAAGATTGTAAATTTGTCAATAATTCTTCAGCAAATTTATCGTTGCCGACGCGACCGATGATGTGGGTGGAAGTGCCGAGACGGGCGGCGGCGACGGCTTGATTTGCTCCTTTGCCACCTCCTGCTGTGAAAAAATTGCTACCGATGATAGTTTCCCCTGGTTGCGGCAACCGGGGAGTTTTTGCTGCTAGGTCGATGTTGATACTGCCGAATACGATGATAGTCATAATTTAAATTGGGAATTGGGCGGAGCGAAGCGGAGGGATGGGGCATGGGGCATGGGGCATTATAGAATTGGGAATTGGTAATGGGTAGCAACTCGCAAATAACCCATAACGAATAGACATCTCCCATAATTATCGTGGAACAGGCATCCTGCCTGTTCAAAATCTGCTTTTTAGGAGAAGTCTAATAACAACAAATAACAACAGTCAACAGCCAACAGTCAACAGCCAACAACCAACAGTTAACAACCAACGGCCATCAAACGTGCTAGAACAGTTATGATCTACATCGGTCAATTCAATGGCTGCAATTACTCTCGATCGCAATCCCTGTGTCCTGCTAGTTGAAACAGACGAAGTTCTCGCCGGACACTTGAGTCTCGACTTAAAATCCTCCGGCTACGAACCGGTAGTGGCTTCTAATACCGCCACAGGCCAACATTTAGCTCATGAATTGCAGCCAGCTTTGATTGTAATCGATCGCATACTTGGCCCTGAGTCGGGGCTGTCACTGTGTTCTTACCTCAGAAGTATTGGCAATCGGGCGCCGGTGCTGCTATTGGTCGGTCGTGATACAGTTGACGATCGCGTAGCTTGTCTGGAAGCTGGCGCGGATGATTATTTTCTGAAACCTTACCGCACTGAGGAGTTTTTGCAGTTGGTGCGCTTGTATTTGCAGCCGGATAACAGCAGCAACGAACAATTGAGGTTTGGCGATTTAGTTTTGGATTTGGCCTCTAGGCGGGCCCTGCGGAATGGACGGGCGATCGACCTGACGATGAAGGAATATGAGCTGCTAAAGTATTTGATGGAACATCCCCGCGAGGTTTTGACTCGGGAACAAATTCTGGAAAATGTTTGGGGTTACGACTTTTTGGGCGAGTCGAATGTGATTGAGGTTTACATCCGCTATCTGCGGCTCAAGATTGAAGATGAGGGTGAAAAGCGCTTGATTCAGACGGTGCGCGGTGTTGGCTATGTGATGCGGGAAGCTTGAAGAAGTCAGTTGACTGTTGACTGTTGGTTAGGATCGCGAATTAAATAACTTATAATTTTAATTGTTATTGTGGGATGGGCGTCCCGCCCGTCCAAAAAGGACGGGCGGGACGCCCATCCCACAAACTTGTGGAAGTTATTTAATTCTCATTCCTTAGTTCCTTATGTCCAATTGCCAATTCCCAATCTAAAATCTAAAATCTAAAATCTAAAATCTAAAATCATTATGAATTATTTAACTAATTTGCTCGGTATTGGAGTAAGTATATTTTTGCTGGGATGTTCGCCGACTTTACCGATCGCGAATGCTGGTGCTACTGGTATTTTGGCTGCTGAGTCTCCTACGGCGACTACATCGGGTCAAGTGCTGCCTGTTTCTGCTAGAGCTCGGATAGGCGATCGCCCCATCGAACTCGAAGTGGCGAAAACACCGGAACAGCAGGCTATGGGTTTAATGTACAGAACTTCTTTGCCGGATGACAGAGGAATGCTGTTTGAGTTTAAACCGGCGCGACGGGTCAATTTTTGGATGAAAAATTGCAAGATTTCTCTGGATATGATTTTTGTCCGGGATGGGGTGGTTGAGGCGATCGAAGTTTCTGCACCTCCTTGTACTGAAGATCCTTGTCCTACCTACGGGCCCGATACTGTTGTCGATCGAGTTATTGAACTCCGGGGCGGGCGGGCTGCTGAACTCGGTGTCAAAAAGGGCGATCGTATTGAAATCGAGTTTTTCGACTAAAACTTCGGACTGTTTCAGTAAAATCTGCACACAGACATAATCCCCCGGTTTCCATCCCCCAGAGATCCCCTTGCCTTCGCAGGGCTGTTTCATTCTCTTGTAGGGGCAGCCCCCCGTGGCTGCCCCCATGTCCCAAACGCTGTGCAGTCGTCTGTGGCGGGGTAGGCACGGGGGGGTAGGCACGGGGGGTAGGGGTAGCACTACCCCTACAGAGTCAAAATTCATGTTTTTGGTGAGAATGAAACAGCCCTGCAGAGAGCCCCCTGCCTTCGGAATTCCCAAGAAAATTTAGAAACTTTACAAAAATTGATAAAATCTATTAGAATATTAATGTAAGATTCAGTACAAACACCGAAAGATTTGCTACGATGTCGATCTCAGTCAGTCAGGACTTGAGCTTGTTTCCGGAAGCTGTAGATGGTTGGTCGCAGGTATGAGACGAGTCAGCGACTCGTTACCAATCCTGAGAGACGATACTCAGCCTCAAGGTGTAGCAACACGAAAAGAAATTCTCTGGAAGTTCTGGCGATCGAGCAAAATCTACTAAACCTATCTAAAGTAATATGCTACGAGCCAAGTTAATTGGCGGGAATTGGCAAACTTAACTTCTGGTAGCAGTTTCGGGTTTGATCGAAATATCTAACTAATTTTCCCGAAGTAGATTTGCGGATTCTGCATTTCGGCAGATGAAGTTAAACTCTGAACTTGGTTTAGTAGTCTTTAGGTAGCAGAATTTATTCTGATTCGCGCTGCAAAGATGCCGAGGTATTCCGTTTAGGTTCGATCGCGATTACCAGTCGATCGGGCAGACATCAGCAAAATTGCAAAACCTTTCACTTTTTGGGAAAGGTTAGCTTTACAGTATCACTCAGCATTACGTTTGGCAGTTCAACCGCTAATAGCGTTTTAAAAGCTATCGACGGTAACAAGACAAATTTAAAACTGGCTTATTACTCATCAAAAACATCAGGTTCACATCAGAAAATGGTGTCCTATACTTATAGGTGAAATCACATGGCACCCGCTAAATACACTCGATTAATTCGATTTTTACAAGAAGACTTGGCAATTTCTCCCGCGTCAATTGCTGTCGCCGAACGTCGTGGCGGTGACAAACAGCGCCAGCGTGATAAAGACCCGAATTCCTTGCCGATGGTTCTGTGGCAATACGGTTTAGTCACTCTCGAACAGTTGGATAAAATCTTTGATTGGTTATCCGAAGCATATTAAAAGGATTTTAGATTTTAGAGATAATCCAAAATCTAAAATCCTTTAACAACTGAGATTAGGATTCAGCCAAGAATTTGGCAGCAGCGGCAACGCCGGCACCCGGAGTGTAGCCTTCATGACCCAATTCGCTCAGCACAACTTCTAAAGAGGAAATTGCTGCTAGAATATCGCGATCGCACACAAAGCCCAAATGACCGATTCGGAAGATTTTACCTTTCAAATGGTCTTGTCCGTCGGCGAGAGCAATGTCAAATCTCTTTCTCATCAAAGTCCGCACTTTTTGAGCATCTACGGATTCTGGCGGCATCACCGAAGTAATCGCAGGGCTGGCCGCATCATCAGCAGCAAACAACGGCAAACCTAAAGCTTTTACAGCAGCGCGAGTAGTTGTCATCAACCGTTTGTGCCGCGCGAAAACATTTTCCAACCCTTCTGTTTTCATCATCTGCAGCGATGCTTGCAGCGCAAAAAACATATTGACCGGCGGAGTAAAAGGAGTGGTATTTTTGGCAGCGTCTTTGCTATATTTGCCCAAATCCAAATAATAGCGGGGCAGTTTCGCAGTTTTGTAAGCTTCCCAAGCTTTGGGACTGACGGCCACAAAACCCAAACCTGGGGGAATCATGTAAGCTTTCTGAGAACCCGAAGCAATGACATCGATGCCCCAAGCGTCCATCGGAATATTGACAGCGCCTAAGCTAGTGACAGCATCGACCATAATTAAAGCTTCACCGTGGGCTTTAACGTGGCGGTTGATGGTTTCGAGGTCGTTGAGGACGCCGGTGGAGGTTTCCGAGTGGGTGAGGATGACAGCTTTGATTTGCTTCTCTGTATCTGCTTCTAGTTTTTCGCGGAAGTTTTCGGGGTCTAAAGGTTGGCCCCACTCAGCTTTAATAATTTCGGCGTTTAAACCGTAAGCTTCGGCAACTTCAGCCCAGCGTTCGCCAAATTTGCCGTTAGTGCCGATTAAAACTCGATCGCCCGCACTCAAGAAATTAATTATCCCAGCTTCCATCGCGCCGGTACCAGAAACCGTTAAACTCAGCACGTCACTTTTAGTTTGGTGCAGCCATTTCAAGTTTTCGGTACATTCTGCAAAAATCGCGTCAAATTCCTTGCTGCGGTGGCCCATCGGGTGTTTTGCCATCGCTAACAATGCCGCTTCCGGTACCGGCGTCGGGCCGGGAATCATCAGCATTAATTTGTTGTCCATGATATTGTCCTAAGTTTTTCTGTGGGAGTTATATAGAATAAATCAAATACGATCCGTCGCGTCGATACTCTAAGTTTTTTAACTTTTAACTCCCTTCTGGTTAATTTCATTTAGAGACCAGCGATGTTCTACCGCTAAGTTCGATCGCTCGCAGCTTTGTTCTAATTGCTTTTGAATGGCAAGGGCTTTACGCAGTGTAATAATAAGTTGGTGAACTTGTTGCTGCTGCGGCGATTGTGGACTGACAGCAAACATCGTTTTGCGCTCTAACAATTGAAGTAGCAATTCATAATGAATGTACGAAGGAAGGGGGATTGGCTCCATGAAAGCTAACATACCTCAGCGAACCGACACCCCATTGCAATTGCATGAGGCATCACAGGTGAACATTAGATGCCCGATTTTTTATTTGTTTTCTAACCGTACAAAAACCCCTGCTTTGCCGATCGAATATTCGGGGCTGGGTGCGTTGGACACGCTAAATCTTGCGATCGACAGGCTTACAGAATAGATTTAATTGCTTTCTGGCAAAATATTTCTATGCAATATAGCTTTCAGTGCTATTTCTTTTTTACAGTAGCGCTTGAGTCGATGCAGGCTAGAAATTCTCATTATTTACCTACTTAATCATTTTTTATCAGAATTAAGGGTGGTTTGTCAAGCGGTCTCGCCTTTCACAGGCTGGGAGGGCGATCGGCAAGGGAGGCTAAAGCTGCACCCGGATCGGGCTGTTTGACCAGAGATTCGCCGATGAGGACGGCTTCTGCTCCGGCGCTGGCAAGTTTAGCCAGGTCGTCGGGAGTGTGGATTCCTGACTCGCTGACGATGAGGATGCCTTTTGCTTGGATTTCGGTTGGGCGGGAGGCTAATAGTTGACCGGTAGTTTCTAGGCTGACGGAAAAGTCTGCTAGGTTGCGGTTGTTGATGCCGATTAGGTTGACGCCTTGTAGGGTTAATACTCGATCGAGTTCTTCGAGAGTGTGAACTTCTATTAAAGCTGTCATGCCCAATGTCTTGACAATTTTTACAAAGTATTGTAAGTCTTTGTCAGATAGAATAGCTGCGATTAACAATACAGCATCGGCGCCGTGAATCCGGGCGAGATAAATTTGGTAGGGATAGATAATAAACTCTTTGCAAAGTAAGGGTAAATCGACGGCGGCACGGATTTTAGCGAGGTTGTCGAAACTGCCTTGAAAGAACTTTTCATCGGTGAGTACGGAGATGCAACTCGCGCCGTTTTGTTGGTAAGCTAGGGCGATCGCCACTGGGTCAAAATCTTCGCGAATTACGCCTTTGCTGGGGGAAGCTTTTTTGACTTCGGCGATGATAGCGGGTGTGGTTTTGCCGTTTTTAAGGGCGGCAAGAAAGTCGCGAGTAGGCGGTGCAAAGGGGAGTTTTTTGTGAAGTTCGGATAAGGGAGTGCGATCGCGCTTTTGGGCCACTTCAGCTTCTTTTTCCCAGACGATTTCTTCTAGGATGTGCTGGGGTTCGGCGTCGGGTACGGCGATTTGGTAGCTGAGGTAGAGTACGGAGACTGATGTGCTGGGGGGACGACGGCGGATTTGAAGCATGATAGGGGGATAAAGGGCGATCGTAACAAGTTTCAACGTATTATATAATGGTTACAGTAAATCCTCCTAGCCTGAGAGCTAATGCGTGCCAGCTAAAGATATTTATCACGATACAGTTAAGCGTGCCTTACAAAAAGATGGTTGGATAATTACTCACGATCCCTTTCCCCTGCAAATTGGTCGCAAGCGTTTATCTGCCGACCTGGGTGCAGAGCGTCTAATTAATGCCGAAAAAGGAACCCAAAAAATTGTTGTTGAGGTCAAAAGTTTTGTGGGACGATCGGATGTAAAAGATTTGGAGCAGGCTTTGGGGCAGTACGTTCTTTACCGCCAAGTGCTTAATGAAATGCGGATCGATAGAAGTCTCTATTTGGCAATTTCTCAACCTATTTTTAATAGCGTATTTACCATAGAATTAGGACAAGTGTTATTAAAAAATCAGATTATAAAACTGATTGTTTTTGATGATAAAAGTGAGGCGATAGTTCAATGGATACCCGATTAAGATACCAAGAAATTATCAAAACCATACTGCAAGAACACGCAAACTACCGCGCTGCCATACCTGACGGATATAATTCTCAAGTTCTCTTTGATGATAAACGAGGAAGCTACTTAGTCTTGGATATTGGTTGGAATGAGGCCAAATACCTTCACGCCACACCAATCCACCTCGATTTAATCGGCGATAAAATCTGGATTCAATATGATGATACCGAAGAAGGAGTGGCGACGGATTTACTGGCAGCCGGTATTCCTAAAGAAGACATTGTACTCGGTTTTCGCCATCCTAATGTGCGACAATATACTGAATTTGGAACGGGTTTGAGTGGTAAAGATGAAGGAAATGTTGCGGAAGCGGCTGTTGTTATGCAGTCAGCCTAAGTAGAGGACGGAGACTGAGGTGCTGGGGGGACGACGGCGGATTTGAAGCATGATAGGGGGATAAAGGGCGATCGTAACAAGTTTCTATTATATAAGGTCGATCGCCCTTTTCCATATGATAAAATGCGATTAACTAAGTATTCGGAGATAAACCGATGCAATTAGAAGACTATTTTGAATTTCTCGACCCCGATGACATCCGCATCAAAGGACATCGGATCGGCATTGACGATGTAATTAAATATTACTTGGATGGATATTCGCCAGACCAAATTCTGGAAGAATTACCAAGTTTGAATTTAGAGAAAATTTACGCGACGCTAACTTATTATCTGCAAAATCGGAGGCAGATGGATGCTTATATGTTGCGGCTGGCGAAGTGGCGGGAAGAACGCTATCAGGAATGGTTGGCTAATCCATCTCCTCTAGCATTGCGTTTGAGAGCAATCAAAGCACAGCGAGAACAGGAGTTACTCAACCTGAAGTGAAAATTCGTTTTTTACTCGATGAAAATTTGCCACCTAAGCTCAAAAGTGCTGTTTTAAAACTTCAACCGGAGATAGATATTTTGCGGGTGGGTGATTCAAATGCACCGCCATTCGGAACTTTAGATCCAGAGATTCTCATTTATTTGGAATCATCGAAACGACTATTGGTGACGGATAATCGCAAAAGTATTCCCGGACATTTGGAGGAACATTGGGCCGCAGGGGGACAAAGTTGGGGATTAGTTTGGGTGCGTCCAAGTGGAAGTATCGGCAGATGGGCAGAAACAATTCATTTTATTTGGGAAACTACTGAAGCTGAAGAATGGCTCGATAAGTTAGATTGGATTCCATATTAGAGAATGATGTGGAAAAAGTACGCGCGTGCGTAGCTATCCCGTAGGAATCGCACATTTTGCCGCTAAAATCCCTTCGCTAACCCGCAAGTCCGCCGGGGGTTGAAAACCCCCGTCTCATAGCAAAAGTCCTCTAAAAGAGGACTGAAAAGTCAATTCAATAAACAAAGGTCGATCGCGCATTCCCAAATTTTACCAAAAGGTCGATCGCACATTTCTAAGTTCAAGATAGTTCACTTGATGACAATATAATTTTTTCTTACTCACCGTTGGGGCGGGAATAGTTGGTTTTGACATACTCTTTTAGTATCGGTGCAAGAGTAAAAAATGTGCGATCGCCCTCCGGGATTTTTTCAATTAATGAACGCCGTCCCAAGGATTGCATTACTTGCAAAAATTGCGATCGAGATAATTGCATATTCTCTCAAAAAATTCGATAGGCTGCCGTTAAATAAATATTGAATCATTGTTGCCACTATTTTTAACTTCTTGCAAAGCGTCTAAGTGTTTTCTCGTATTGACTAAACAAGCTGATCTGTGATATTTAATACTTATTGAACCTCACCTGGTTAACAACTATGGCAAAAGGCGATCATATCTACATTCAACAGCTTCCACACACTCATCACGGTATCGACTGTGGCGACGATAGTGTTATACCAATTTTATATGAAGTTGCATAGAATAAAGATAGTGTTTAGAGGGCATCAGTGATGACACGCCAACTGATTCT
>NZ_JAUBUB010000062.1:0-39960 GCF_036705265.1 Microcoleus sp. B4-C2 | reverse complement strand
CCGACAACTGGTACTCCCACACCGACGCCGACAACTGGTACTCCCACACCGACGCCGACAACTGGTACTCCCACACCGACGCCGACAACTGGTACTCCCACACCGACGCCGACAACTGGTACTCCCACACCGACGCCGACAACTGGTACTCCCACACCGACGCCGACAACTGGTACTCCCACACCGACGCCGACAACTGGTACTCCCACACCGACGCCGACAACTGGTACTCCCACACCAACGCCGACAACTGGTACTCCTACACCAACGCCGACAACTGAGACTCCCACACCAACGCCGACAACTGAGACTCCCACACCAACGCCGACAACTGAGACTCCTACACCAACGCCGACAACTGAGACTCCTACACCAACGCCGACAACTGGTACTACAGGAACCAGCAATCCAAACATATTCCCGATCGGATTACCGAACTCTAACGATCTACCTCAATCTGGCGGAACTGTCGATGGGATTCTTGGTATTCCCACGGTAAGTTTTTCCCCAGCTACTTACCAAGTCAATGAAAGTCGCACAGTAACCGTTCAGAAACAAATTACCCTCACTCGCACTGGGAATCTAAACACCTTTTCCACGGTGTGGCTAGAACCTCCTACTGGTTCAGCGAGTTTCGGAACTGATTGGAACTTTCCGCCCAATTTCTTTCCTGAACTCACATTTAACCCAGGCGAAAATACCAAAACTTTCACAATTAACGTTGTTCCGGATGGTCAATTTGAGGGAACAGAAGAAATTGCGTTTCGGATTACTAATCGGGATAATGCCATTATTGGCACCCAAAACACTGCTACCTTGCAAATTTTGGATGCTGAGGGGCCTCCTACAATTAATTTCTCCCCAGCTACTTACCAAGTCAATGAAAGTCCCACAGGCATCGTTCAGAAACAAATTACCCTCACTCGCACTGGGAATCTAAATACCTTTTCCCGGGTGTACCTAGAACGTCCTACTGGTTCAGCGACTTTCGGAACAGATTGGAACGTTCCGCCCAATTTCTCTCCTGAACTCACCTTTAACCCAGGCGAAAATACCAAAACTTTCACAATTGACATTTTTCCGGATGGTCAATTTGAAGGAACAGAAGAAATTGCGTTTCAGATTACTAATCGGGATAATGCCATTATTGGCCTCCAAAATACTGCTACCTTGCAAATTTTCGATGCTGAGGGGCCTCCTACAATTAATTTTTCCGAAGCTACTTACCAGGTCAATGAAAGTCGCACAGGAATCGTTCAGAAACAAATTACCCTCACTCGCACTGGGAATCTAAACAACTTTTCCAGGGTGTACCTAGAACTTCCTACTGGTTCAGCGACTTTCAGAACTGATTGGGACGTTCCGCCCAATTTCTCTGGTGAACTCACCTTTAACCCAGGCGAAAATACCAAAACTTTCACAATTGACATTTTACCGGATGCTCAATTTGAGGGAACAGAAGAAATTGCGTTTCGGATCACCAATCGGGATAATTCCATTATTGGCACCCAAAACACTGCCACTCTGAAAATTATCGATGCTGAATCTATACTCAACAACAACCCGCCGAAGTTGAATAATCCCATCAGCAATCAACGTGGTTCCAATCCCCGCGGCAACTTCAATTTGACTCTTGCTCCCGACACGTTTACTGATCCCGATCCAGGTGACAGCCTCACTTACTCGTACTCCATAACTCTAAACCCGAACTTCCTCCCCCCCGGGCTGACCTTCGACCCAAATACCGGCACCATCATTCCACCCGATTGGCTTAAGTTCGACCCGAATACGCTGACCTTTAGCGTGGATTTCGATGCGCCCAATGTCCCCCCATCATTCTCGTTGCCAATTACGGTGACAGCAACGGACAATGCCGGTGCCACTGCAAGCGACAATTTCAACCTGATCCGCGATAGCATTGGTGGCCTCGTAATTGATGGTTATATCTCCGGTGCAACTGTCTTCCTAGACGCCAACAAAAACGGCGTCCTCGATGCCAACGAACCATCCACTACCACTGACAGCAACGGTGAGTTTAATCTCAACATCCCCTTCGAGATTTTCGACACCAACAAAAACGGAGAAATCGACCCATCAGAAGGCAATCTAGTAGCCATAGGAGGCATTGACACCGCCACCGGCTTACCCCTAGAAACACCAGTCACCGCACCACCAGATTCTAGTGTAGTCACCCTCCTAACCAGCTTAGTCGCCGACTTAACCGACAAAGGAATTGAACCAGAAGAAGCGCAATCTTTAGTCAAAGCCGCCCTTTCTCTCCCCGCTGAAGTTGACCTAACTAGCTTAGATCCAATAGCAGCTACCAACAACAACGTACCGGGCGGCGTCCAAGTCTTAGCAGAAATGGTGAAAGTCCAAAACTTCATCACTCAAACTGCCGCTTTGATTGACGGTGCATCCAGTGCAGCTAGTCACGATATTGTCAAGGCTGTTGTCAGTTCAATCACGGCTCAAATTGAATCCGGTACAGTCTTAAACCTCAGCAATGCAGCAGCCTTAGAACCAATCATTCAGCAAGCAGCCACTAAAATCCAGCAAATAGACCCCAGTTTCAACTCTCAACAAGTCAGCCAAATTACATCGCAATCCGCGACAGTAATGGCAACAGCCAATCAGCGCATTGATGCCGCTGTCTCCAATCCAACAGGAACATCAATTCCTGAATCACTTGCGCGCCTCCAACAAGTAGCCTTGGGCCCAACAACTCAAGAATTCAAAGAAGTTGGTACAGGAAATAAACCAATTTCCCAGCTAGTTGCTGACAATACTGGTACTGCTTTAGATAGCAGAATTGAAGCTGTAGTATTGCCTGTTGGGATTGCAACTCCTGTTGTCAGCGGTGATGCTGATTTGGGCAGCAATTCCCCGGATGCAATTCTCGGTACAAATGGCGACGATATCCTGACGGGCGACAGCGGGAATAATGTGTTGATGGGCATGAGGGGCAATGATTCCCTCGATGGAGTTCTGGGGAATGACACTATTTTCGGTGGCAAAGGTAGCGATACAATCCTCGGAAGTAGCGGTGATGATGTCTTATTTGGCAACCGTGGTGCTGACTTTTTGAATGGCGATGATGGTAATGATATTCTTTACGGAGGTAAAGGAGATGATTTACTCAATGGCGGTTTGGGAATTGATACTTTGGTAGGAGGAAGGGGAGTAGATAATTTCCTACTCTCTACCAATTCCGGTACTGATACGATTACTGATTTTGAAGTCGGTCAAGACTTGTTAGTATTGGGTAATGGGTTGAGTTTCTCGCAATTGGCTATTGTCCAAGATAGCGGTTCGACTTTAATCCGGTTTGCACAAACAGGGGAGATTTTAGCTTCTCTCAGTGGTGTTTCTGCTAGCAGTATTAGTGCTGCTAATTTCGGATTGCTTTAAGAGCGATTTGGATTCAAGCACTTGTTCTAATAGTCCGGCAGATCCCCCCTAGCCCCCCTTAATAAGGGGGGGACAAGAGTATTCAAAGTCAACCCCTACTCCCCTTATTAAGGGGGATTTAGGGGGATCGAGACTTAAACACTAATCAGAAATACAGAGTCTTCTCTTCAATCCGCGCAGGCAGATTTTGTCTGTGAAGACGCGGTTTCAACCGCCGAGTATCTGTATAAAATGCGGATTTAATCTAACATTCCAAATCAGCATCGCTGATATCGCATTCCCGGTAACTGCGAAACTAATCCCAACAATTCCAACTGCAAAAGTATACTAGAAACTGTTCCCGCTTCTAATCCCGCTGCTTCCACAATTACATCAAAAGAAATCGGCCCAGATACGATCGCACTTAACACCTTAGCCAATTCTGGCTCCAACGGCGGCCCTTGCTTCTCAACCGTCGGATTTGGAGGAAATA
The DNA here is from genome assembly GCF_036705265.1 of Microcoleus sp. B4-C2. Classification (NCBI taxonomy): domain Bacteria; kingdom Bacillati; phylum Cyanobacteriota; class Cyanophyceae; order Oscillatoriales; family Microcoleaceae; genus Microcoleus; species Microcoleus sp. B4-C2. The sequence continues at coordinate 36,077 of NZ_JAUBUB010000062.1, read as the reverse complement.
GCGACAACTGCTCGGCTCTATCCAATTTTGGCATAGCTCCGAGCATTTCCAACAGCCTGTCTTCGCTTAACAGTCGATCGCTATTTGGCAGAATTGGATGAGCACCTTTACTCAGCAATTCCAAACATCCAAAAGAACGCTCATCATCCAATCTGCCCGTCAAAACATACACATCCCGGCAAAAATCATTAGCTTGATAAGCAGTAATTAAAGCACCCGATTTATGCGGAGCTTCTATCACGATTGTAGCGCGACTTAAGCCAGCAATTATGCGATTTCGGCGCGGAAAATTAGTTTTATTCGGTTGAGTACCCGCCGGATATTCACTAATTACCAATCCCTGCTGCAAAATGCGATCGCACAACCTCTCATTTTGTTTAGGATATACAATATCTACTCCCGTCCCCACCACTCCGAAAGTCCTTCCTCCCGCCTCCAAACAGCCTGTATGAGCCTCTGTATCAATGCCTGCAGCCAATCCCGAAACCACAGTAAAACCGCTTCTAGCTAAAGCCGTACTAATTTTGCGAGTCCACCTTCTGCCGTATTCCGTTGGGCTGCGAGTACCAACCATTGCCACCGTCGGCGTAATTCCTTGATTCTCTTTGCGCTCGACATTACCGCGATAATACAACACTGGTGGCGGATTGGGAATTTCCAATAATAAGCGGGGATAATCTGAATCGGCGGGCGTCCAAAAACTGGGATTTTTTATAAGATGTTTTTCGAGAAATTCTTCAGGATTAAGTTTAGTTCGTTCTTGGGAAATTGTTTCAATTATCTGCTTACCAAACCCTTCGACTCGCATGAAATCTACTGGTTTTGCCGTCCAAGCTTCTGCCAAACTATTGAAATTTTGGTGCAATCTTTGCAACAAAATCGGCCCGATACCGTTAATTTGCGACCATGCCAACCAGTAAGCGCGTTCTTCTACCAAGGAGTTACCCTCAACTTATATGAAAATAATTTTATCATTTTTGGTTGAATATATAGAAATCCTAAATCATTTGTAAATTTCTTACTCTCTCCCCGAACCCGCGGGGAGGGTTGGGGTGGGGCAAAAAAATACTACTCCTGCAAAGATTGCTATAAATATTTTTTACGAACCGCGAAGGCGCTAAGAAGGCGAAGGGAATTAAGAGGGAGGTTGACAATTACTGGCTAAGGATCGCGAATTAAATAACTTACAATTTTAATTGTTATTGTGGGATGGGCGTCCCGCCCGTCCTTTTTGGACGGGCGGGACGCCCATCCCACTTTCAAGAGTGGAAGTTATTTAATTCTCATTCCTAAGCTTTCCAATCAACGAAACGCACGTAAATATAACCAATAATTTCTCCGATCACAGTCCGAAAACCTTCGCTCGATTTCCACCATTCTTGGGGATTGTAATCTTGCGGTTCAGCAGCTATAATCCCGACTTTAATGTCAGGATTCAGCACTTCTTTGAAAATAATCCAACTTCTGCGGGCGTGAGGGCCAAAAGAATAAAGATTAATTGACTCAACTTTTATGGCAGAAGCACCTAGCCAATCCTGAAGTGCGATCGCAGAAGCAGCAGTGCGGTGTTTGAGAACACTCGCTGCTGGTACTGCTACTACTTTGTTTTTATCAAATCCTAGCGCAATACAAGTCGCGGCAGCTAGTTCGGCATAATTTTTATATTCAGCAAGATAGTAGCCTTTACTTAAAGGAACTCCTGTGGTAACTAATTGGCGGTATTCGCCTTTTTTGAATTCGGCGATCGCACTTTCGATCGCATAATCCGGCAACCAGCCTTCGACAACCAATATATCTGCTTTAATCGGCGCATTTACCGCCAAAAATGGATGGATATTTGTGAGAATTAAGATCATTGCAATTATTAATCCCATCAGAGCAATTACCCAGCCTTCCCTGGTAACTGCCCACATTTCTCGGCGGCGGATTAGACGAATTCTCATTTTAACTCGATCTAGATGTTTTCAGGTATGGAGGCAGATTCGGCGAGACTGGGGAAGAGGGAAATAGTGGGAAAGTGATAGAATTTCCCAATACCCCATGCCCCATTCCCAATGCCCCATTCCCAAATTATTGGTGTTTCAGATACTCAAAAACGCTTTTATCCCCGATATCCTGCGGCATTGGTTGAAAAAACTTACGCACAGCAAAGATGATAAACAAAGCCGCCCAAACGGCCAGCAAAAATTGTTCATTTTCTGCTGACAAAAATCCGAAAATATGTCCTAAAATTAATAGAGGGACTCCCGGAGTCAAAAACTTAGTTTCGAGGCGATTAAAGCAGAATGCTTCCTTAAAATAAATGCCATTTAAGGCTGCAAAAGTAAAGCCAATTCCCCACAACGTGGCGGGATGTTCGTACACTGCTAAAGCTAGAGGTTGGCTGCTTTGTAGGGCGACAAACAATGCTGCCGCGCCGCCGATCGCCCAAAACGCCTGTAGTGTGCGGTGCAGCGCAATCATGTAAATGTGAATAGTTGCCAAGCTGACGCCTAAAGCTATCCAGAAACAAGCAAAAACAGGCGTTACAGCTTGGATTGCCATCGGGTTGTCGCCCTGTTGCAGCACCAGAGTAGTGCCGATCGCAAAACACAGCGCCGCCACCCCCAATCCGGCGCGGTAAATCAACACTCCCGTGCGATCGTTTTGAGTAATCGTAAACTCGCCGAATTGTCCTTGATAGACTGGCGATTCATCAGGTGATTTCAGTAGTTGCATTACAGCTTCCTCCTATCAGACACAATGTACTTCTGCCAAGATATACTTTATTGATAAACCGAGCCAGCGAGACCGAGCGATGCCTAAATTTAACAAGCCTAAACTTAACCAGCCTAAAGTTAACAAATCTAAAGTTAACAAATCTAAAGTGGACGATCGCCCAGAGCAAAGCCAATCCCTTCCTTCACAATCCGAACTTCCTCCAGTTCAGCTTGATGAAACCATTGTAGCAGGCAGAAGACCGAAACCGGTCAACGACTTTCAGAGGCTGCTGGAGGAATTATCCGAATTGAGAGCGGGGTTCGATCCAGAAATGTTAGCGCATCTCGATGAAAATCTCCCATTTAATACCAAGCAATTTGAAACTAAAATCAGTAAAATTTTGGGGTCAAAAAATATTGATTTCAGCCTAAAAAATTCCGTCAAATATCTAGAGTACATCAAGCAAAATATTCAACTACCCTGCCACGTTACCGGCATAGAAGAGTTTGAATGGGAAGAAGAATATACAATGGGTTCCGGCAGCAAAAAAGAATATGCACGGCTCAAAAAAACTCAACCTTCTTATACTGATAGATTCACAATTAATCGGTTGGAGGATTTGGTGCTTCAGGAAGAAGGCATATTTGTGGAAGTGCAGCGCGTCAGCGATCGCCAAAAGTTTATGTTGCCTTTATCAGAGTTAGAATCCGTTGATGTAATCTCCCGAAACAATCAGTTATTAGATGATTATGCCGTGTGGTTTATCAATTATTAAGGAAGAGTGGAAAAGTGAAAGAGTGGGGGAGTGGAAGAGGCGAAGACTGGGAGAAGGGGAAGAGCGAGGGATGGGAAAAATCTTCCTTCTTCCTTCTTCCTTCTTCCTTCTTCCTTCTTCCTTCTTCCTTCTTCCTTCTTAATTAAATGGAAGCCGGCAAGTGCGATCGCGAAACCAAAGCCAAAGCTTCAACCAAACTGCGAACAGCCGCAATCATCGCCACTTCGCTATTAAGTTGGCTGACAGCAGAACCGACACCAACACCTGCAGCACCGGCTCCAATAGCGAGGGGTGCGGTGACGCTGGAGATACCGGAAGCGCAGAGTACGGGGATGGATACGGCGCGGGAAATTTCAAAAGCGGAGGCCAAAGTAGGCGCTGCTTTTTCAATTAATCCCAAGGTGCCAGCGTGAATTGGTTGAGCGCTAGTGCCACCTTCGGTTTGGATGATGTTAGCCCCAGCTTTGACTAATTCAATTGCTAATTGCACTTGTTTGTCGAGTGTCAAAATGTGGGGAACTGTCACAGAAAGAGTGATGTTTGGAAATAGCGATCGAGTTTCGCGAGTCAACTGCAAAACTTCCTCAGCTTCAAAGCGGCGGCCTTCTGCGTAGAAAGCATCAAAGTTACCAATTTCAATCAAATCAGCGCCAGCTTCTACCGCAGGCACAAACTTTTCCGGTTCCACGGCAGATACACAAATTGGCAAACTTGTCAACTGTTTTGCCATCAATACCAAATCGCGATCGGCAGCAATATCAACAAAGGAAGCACCGCCGAGATCCGCTGCTTTGACGACAGCAGCAACGTTGGCGGCATCAAAATTATTTAAACCGCTGATAATTTTCAGGGCGCGACCTTGCTCAAAAGCGCGCTGCAATTTAGAATTTACACTCATCGTTAGTTTTCCAACTCAAAAAATTTCTTAGACTCATTTTGACACAAATTAGAAGAATTTTTGATTTTTAATTCTTAATTTTTAGTTACTACGAGGCTGTCGAAATTTGTAAACATCTTTGATAACTTGTGCCCAGCCGTCAGAGAGAGATTCGAGAATACGAGAGCCCTTTTCTTTCGTCGCCGCCGTCGCATCGCCCAACACACCGCTTTCAGTCAACTCTCGCGTCAGCCAAGCAAAAGGCAAATTCCCTTCCATACTCAGCAAACTGTCTGTTGGTAAACCCTGCGGGTACTCGCAAACGGCCAGTTCCATTTTCACCTGTTCGGGCAAAATTGCCAACATCAAACTCGTTTCTGCATCACCCGCGTGAATCCCCAACTCCAACTCCTTGGCAGTTAATAATTCAGCAGCCACATTAGGAACGCGCCAAACAAACAGCGGAAAAACCGAAAAATCCTGATATTTTTGATGAATATCCCGCGCCGCAATTTCCATCACCTGTGGCTGTCCGCCGTGACCATTCATTAACACTAATTTCCGAAAGCCAGCCTGATAAATACTGTCTGCAATTTCACTGATTACTACTAAAAGCGTCTGAGCATTGAGCATAATTGTACCGGGAAAATGGCAGTGTTCGTTCGACTTGCCATAGTACAAAGGTGGCAAAGCATAGGCGGGAATATTTGCCTCTAACTTTGCCAGGGCTTTGCCTGTAACTGCCGCGCTAATTGCCGCATCTACAATTAAAGGCAAATGAGGGCCGTGCTGTTCGATCGCACCTAGCGGCAGAATTATCACAGTATTTTCCTTATCCGGCATAGACTGAATTTCTGTCCAAGTCAGATAGGGAAAAAAGCGTGATTCTGGAATAAAATTGTGCATATTGTGGCGGCAAGAGCAGAGGCAACCAAGGCAATCAACTAGCCGGAAAACTAAAAAGTAATTTCCAAGATAGCTCACATATTCTGTATGTGGGTAGATAATATAGAAATATAGCAGATGCTTTAACAGCGTGGTGATAGACGCTCGCCAGCTCAGACCGAAAGACCTAGAGATGACTAATTGATGGAAGCTTGGCAAACCCCACAAACTAATTTAACCGACATTCCGATCGCCGATGAACTGTCGCGCCGCATCCCTCGATCGCACGATCAAAAAGCAGAAAACCGAGCGCTGCAAACGCTGGCTCGACAATTGGCAACCTCACCCCACACGCTGCTCAAAACACTGGTTGCGATCGCTAAAGATTTGTGCGACGCAGGAAGCGTCGGAGTCTGCTTGCTAGAAGAAAATGCAAATTCCGAACAAATATTTCGCTGGGAAGCCTTCGCGGGAGCGTGGGAAGCAGCAGAACACAGAAACACACCCCGCACATTGCGTTTGTCGGGAGCGGGTCTCGATCGCCAAACTCCCCAGCTTTACTTCGCTCCAGAACAATACTTCACCGACTTACAGCAGCTAGTAGAATTGCCGATCGCCGAAGCCTTAGTCGTGCCACTGCAAGCAGAAAATCAACCGCTGGGGGCAATATGGATTGTATCTCACGAGGACGATCGCCAATTCGATGCCGAAGACTTGCAGATTGCGATCACCCTAGCAGACTTTGCCGTTGCCGCCGTACAAATTGATCGCGCTAATAAAACCAAAGAAGCTTTGTTCGATCGCCAAGAACGCTGGCAGCTAGCCTGTGCCGGCAACAACGACGGGATTTGGGATTACAACCTGCAAACCAATAGCCAGATTCTGAGCGATCGGTGTTTAGAGATTTTGGAACGTCGGCCCGAAGAAGTCAAGGACTTCAGCCAATTTTTGAGCTACATTCATCCCGATGATTTGGAGATAATGCAAAGCAATTGGCAGCAGCACTTGCATCGAGAAACCTCACATTACTGCTGCGAGTACCGCGTTGGCTGTCCCGACGGGCGCGAAAAATGGGTTTTAGCCAGAGGGCGAGCAATTTGGGATGAGTCAGGCAATCCCCTGCGGGCAGTAGGTTCCCTGACAGATATCACGGATCGCAAACAAACTGAAATTGCCTTAAAACAAAGCGAAGAACGTTTGAGCGTCGCCATCGAAGGCTCAGGCATGGCAACCTGGGATTTAGACGTGCGAACAAATCGAGTAATTTGGTCGGCGACCCATTTCAGAATTTTGGGCTGCGAACCACTACCAGACGGCGAAGTAAGCGTAGCTGTGTGGCAAAACTGCGTGCATCCAGACGACTTAAAGGAAGTCCTGCAAGCAGCCAAAACAGCTCGGCAAACGAGATCGCTCTACTCCCCCGAATACCGGATCATCCGGGCAGACACACGAGAAATCCGCTGGTTGAGCGCGTTCGGGCGCTATCTCTACGACGCGGCAGGCGAAGCAGTGCGGTTTATCGGAGTATTATTTGATGCTACCGATCGCAAAAAAGCCGAACTCGCCCTGCAACAGAGCGAGCAAACCGTGCGCCGTCAACTTGTAGAGATAGAGTCGCTCTACCAAACAACTCCCGTGGGTTTGGCCGTTTTAGACAAAGATTTGCGGTTCGTGCGGATCAACCAGCGGTTTGCCCAAATGAACGGCTTGGCCGTAGAAAAGCACATCGGCCACACCCTGCGCGAAATTGTCCCCGACTGGGCAGACACAGCCGAACCTTTGTTGGGCCACCTTCTACACACCGGAGAACCGATCCGGAATTTTGAACTCACGGGTGAAACCAGGGCTCAACCCGCTGTTGTTCGCACTTGGCTCCAGAATTGGTGGCCGCTCAGAGACAGGGGCCCAGAGATTGTCGGGATTCATATCGTGGTACAGGAAATTACCGCTCGCAAAATGGCGGAACTCGCCTTGCAAGAAAGCTACAACCGTTTCCAATTAGCTACAAGGGCGATCGACGGCATGGTGTTTGAGTGGGATTTGGCAGCAAACTCAGTTTACCGTTCCGAGGGACTGTGCTCGATCGTTGGTGTCTACCCAGAGGATGCAACGGCAACAGCAGAGTGGTGGAGAGAACGCATCCATCCCGTCGATTTGGCACGCATCCAAGGCGGGGGGCAATCAATCTTGACTATTCCCGATCGCTATGAAATCGAGTACCGAGTCCGGCACCAAGACGGGCGCTGGATCGATGTTTCGGAACGAGGCTGTTTGATCCGCAACCAGCAAGGTGAAGCGACCAAAATAGTCGGCTTCACCAGCAACATTACCCCGCGCAAACAAGCAGAAGCAGCACTGTGCGATCGTGAAACCCACCTGCAGTTGATTCTCGACAGCGCCAAAGACTACGCCATCTTCACCCTCGACATCGGCGGACACATTACCAGTTGGAACGCAGGGGCCCAGAGATTGCTGGGCTATTCCGAAGCTGAAATCGTCGGGCAGCACGGACGCATCATCTTCACCCCAGAAGACTCTGCTGCCCGAAAGCCGGAAGCAGAAATGCACATCGCCCTGACTCAGGGAAAGGCAGAAAACGAGCGCTGGCACCTCCGCAAAGACGGCAGCAGCTTGTGGGGCAGCGGGCTGGTGATGCCCCTGCGCGACGCAGACGGCGAGGTGCAAGGTTTCCTGAAAATTATGCAGGACAAAACCGAGCGCCGGCAAATAGAAGAAGCACTGCGGCAAAGCGAAAATCTCTACCGCACCCTCGCCGATGGCGTCCCGGAATTAATGTGGATCAACACCGCCGACGGCAGGTTAGAGTTTTGCAACCAACACTGGAAAACCTATACAGGCATCAAGCCAGCAAAATTGCCGATGCCTGCGCCGGTGCTGCAATTATTTCATCCTGATGATCTGCCAACAGTTGTCGGTACCCGTACCAAGGCTATTGAAGCAGGGGAAGCCTACGAATTCGAGTGTCGGGTACGCAGGTTTGATGGTAATTACCGCTGGCATCTAGCGCGACTTGTGCCCGTCAAAAACAGGAAGGGACAGGTGGTGCAATGGGCTGGTATCGGCATTGATATTGACGATCGCAAACGAGCCGAAGAAAGCTTAGCAGAAAGCGACCGCCGCTTCCGCTTCCTGGCTGAGTCGCTGCCCCACCTGATTTGGAACGTAAGCTCAGCCGGGGAAATTCGCTTTACCAATAAACAAAGATGGTCGGAATATCTGGGAATGTCTTACGAGGAAGCCGCTCAAAGCAATTGGGAATCCCTAGTCCCGCCCTCGGATTTGGCAGAATCTTGGGCCCGCTGGGAAGAATGTCTAATCAGCGGAGAAGTTTATCAAATGGAGCTGCGCCTGCGGCGGGCAGTAGACCAGATGGAACGCTGGCATTTGTCCCGCGCCGTGCCAATTCGCGACGCAGCCGGCAAGATTGTCGAGTGGATCGGCACAAACACCGATATTCACGATCGCAAACAAGCCCAACTCAACGAGCAGTTTCTCTCCGATCTCGAAGCCCGCTTGCGACAGCGCTTCAACCCCACAGAAATGTTGTGGGAAGCGATGAACAGTCTGGGAGAATATTTAAAGGTCGATCGCTGCATCTGGCACCAAATCGATTTAGAAGCCGATCGGGCAATTGTCCGCCAAGACTGGCACCAGTCCGACCTTGCCAGCACCGTCGGCACCTATGAAATCTCAGACTTTAAGACGCCAGAACTGAAAGCTCTGTCTATGGCAGGTCAAACCCTTGTCATCTCAGATATCGCTAATTACCCCCATACAGCGCATTTATTCGATAACTACGGTGCCGTGTCGATTCGCGCTTTGGTCGATGTTCCCTGCCTTCAGGAAGGGCGCTGGGTGGCTCTTTTGGTGGTGACATCCAAGGTGGTTCGGCACTGGCGGCCCGATGAAGTTTGGCTGATGCAAGAAGTGGTGGCTCGCCTCTGGACGGTGATCCTGCACGCGCGAGCTCTGCATGAGCTGCACGAAAGCGAGGCTCGGTTCCGCGCTCTAGCTGACAACATCGCTCAGTTGGCTTGGATGACAGATGCTGCTGGGGCGATTTTCTGGTATAACCAGCGCTGGTTTGACTACACCGGCACCACCATAGAAGAAATGCTAGGCTGGGGCTGGCAAAAGGTGCACCACCCGGAACACCTCGATCGCGTTGTGGAAAAATTTAGGCGCTGCCTTGAAACAGCCGAACTCTGGGAAGATACTTTCCCCTTGCGCGGCAAAGACGGATCGTACCGCTGGTTTCTCTCCCGCGCCGTGCCGATTCGCGACGAGCAAGGCCAGGTGCTGCGCTGGTGTGGCACTAACACTGACATTACCGATCGCAAAGTTGCAGAAGCGGAACGGGAACGCCTTCTAGCACGGGAAAAGGCAGCGCGGGAAGAGGCAGAACGCGCTAACCGCGTCAAAGACGAATTTTTGGCTGTTTTGTCCCACGAATTGCGGACTCCCTTAAACCCGATTATGGGCTGGGCGAAGCTGCTGCAATCGAATCTTCTGACACCGGAAAAGCAGCGTTATGCCTTGGAGACGATCGAGCGCAACGCCAAACTACAAACCCAGCTTATCGAAGATTTGCTCGACGTGTCGGGGATTCTGCAAGGCAAGGTTAGCTTGAATATTGCACCTGTGGATTTAGCCGAGGTCATCGGCGCTGCTATTGAAACGGTGCGTCTGGCGGCCCAAGTCAAGTCGATTCAAATCACCACTCAATTTGCACCGGATCTGGGCCCGGTGTTGGGCGATGCGGGCAGACTTCAGCAGGTAGTCTGGAATTTGCTGTCAAATGCCGTCAAGTTCACCCCGCCGTCGGGCAAAATCCAAGTCGTTCTCGATCGGGTTGACACTAAGGCCCAAATTACTGTAACTGATACGGGAAAAGGTATCGAACCTGATTTTCTGCCCTATGTATTCGACTACTTCCGGCAAGCTGACAGCTCGATGACGCGCAAGTTTGGCGGATTGGGTTTAGGATTGGCGATCGTCCGCCATCTCGTCGAACTCCACGGCGGCACAGTGAAATCCGACAGTCCCGGCGAAGGAAAAGGTGCAACCTTGACCGTCAGGATACCTCTGATGCCAGTGCAATCTCAGACAAGTCCTGCGGGAACTTCGTCGCCGAACGAATCCTTCAATTTGAGCGGTATCAGCGTGTTAGCGGTGGATGATGATGCCGATGCGCTAGATTTAGTGGTTTTTCTGCTTGAGGAGTGTGGGGCAAGTGTTACAGCAGTTGCTAACGCGGCCGATGCCTTGGCGGTTTTAACTGAGTCTGTGCCGGATTTGCTGTTGAGCGATATTGGAATGCCCGATACTGACGGTTATATGTTGATGCGACAGGTTCGGGCTCTGGCGCCCGACAAAGGGGGACGGATTCCGGCGATCGCCCTCACGGCTTATGCTGGAGAGATTGACTATCAGCAGGCCCTGGCTGCGGGGTTCTGGCGCCACATTGCTAAGCCTTTAGACCCCGACAAGTTGGTGCAGGCGATTTGGGAGGTACTCGATCGATCGGGCAAAAACCTTATTTAAAGTCTTTTTGTGTCTGAAAAGTCTTTATTTAATGAACCGCGAAGACGCAAAGAACGCAAAGGAAGAAGGGAAGAAGATAGGAAGAAGTTAATAATCTCAATTCCGCTTATATCTGAGATATTGCACCATTGTCAGGAACAGGCTTTCCGGCCTGTTCCACAAAAAGTGAATTTTCTTGTGGAACAGGCCGGAAAGCCTGTTCATAAAAATCTGATTGACAATGGTACAATATTTCAGATGTAACCAATTTTATTGTCGATCGATCGCGCATCATCTCCAATAAAAAAACCCCACAGATGGAGGTTTTTTGATGATTATTGGTACTGATCGGACAGGTTAAAACATCCTGTCCCTGCATGATGCCCACAGCCCTAAGACTCAATTCTTAGCGGTAGTCAGTACGCACGGCGGGCTCGCGTTCACTCGTTGTACTTGTATAGCGGACATTTTCTTCACGTTTGCGGGGAATCAAACCCAACAAACCAGACAAGCCTAGCAGTCCCAACCATCCCCAATCAAAATCGCGATCGGTCTCAGCATTGTAGACATCGGAGCGAGGAGTGGTGGTGGTTGTAGTGTTGTTAGTACCGCCAGTTGTATCTGTTTGAGCTGAAGCAGGCAGATGAGCTGGTGCTATGGCTAACCCAGCAGCTATAATACCTGCACCGATTGCTTTGGATAAATCAGAACGTTTCATAATTCAAATGCTCTCTGTTGGCTAAAATCTTTAACTATCAAAACTATATCGATTGGCTTTTAAAGTTAAATCCATCTCTAGCGGTAAACATTGCTAAGTTCCACGTATAACTACAGATTGATATCAAATTTTTAGCAGGCGCACAAAATTAAAAATTGCTCGCAGAGGCACTCCGACACTAGAAATAGCGGGTCTGACCGAAAGCATCCAGGATACCCGCCACGTGATTCATTCCGAAAGCAGACTCAGGACCGGTGAAATAAAAAACCTATATCCGATGAAACTTGCCGAACGTATTTATCTCGCGCAAGTCAATGCTTCAATCTAAAACCTAAAATCTAAAATCTAAAATCGATTGACACCTCACCCGGTTGTGAGGCAGTGCGGCACTCTCGACAATAGACAAGGTGTTGTTGACAAAAAAAGGTAAACTCAGATATTGCACAGATAAGTGTTGGAACTCGATCGACGGAGATCAAAACTTTTGGGAATAGAGTTACGCAGCTACGTATTTCTAGACAACTTGCAGCCACAGCACGCAGCATACATCGGCACAGTCGCGGCCGGATTCTTGCCACTGCCGGGGGATGCGTCGCTGTGGATAGAAATCTCGCCCGGTATCGAAATTAACCGAATTACCGATGTCGCCCTCAAATCTGCCTCCGTGCGCCCAGGAGTGCAGATAGTCGAACGCTTGTACGGCCTTCTGGAAGTACACTCGAGTCAGCAGGGGGAAACGCGGGCAGCAGGTAAAGCCATTCTAGAATTCATCGGAGTCCGCAGAGAAGAATGTATCAAACCGCGAGTGATTTCCAGTCAAATTATTCGCAATATTGATGCCCACCAAACACAATTAATCAACCGCACCCGCCGCGGACAGTTGCTGCTGGCGGGACAAACGCTTTACGTCTTAGAAGTAGAACCGGCGGCCTATGCAGCGCTGGCGGCCAATGAAGCAGAAAAAGGCGCATCTATTAACATCTTAGAGGTTCAGGCTGTAGGTAGTTTCGGACGGCTTTACCTCGGCGGCGCAGAACGAGATATTATAGCAGGTTCCCAGGCAGCAATTGCGGCGGTGGAAAGCGTGACGGGTCGAGAAAATCCAGCAATTTTTGGTCGCAAGGAATAGCCGTTAAAGGAGAAGCAATTATGGCAAATACACAGCATTTAGCGCTGTTAAAAAAAGGTGCAGTTAGTTGGATTGAATGGAGAAATCTCAACCCAAATATAGAACCGGATCTCAGTGAAGCTAACCTCGCGGAAGCAAATCTCAGAGGTGCGTATCTTTGGCGATCGAACCTTTTTAAAACAGACTTGTTTAAGGCTAAATTAATTGCGGCAAACCTCGCAGAATCCAACCTCAGTTTAGCAAATCTTGCTGGAGCGCAACTGCTGGAAACTAATTTAATTAAAGCTAATTTAACTGGCACTAACCTCCAAGCGGCTGACTTCAGAGGATCTGATTTGAGCGGTGCTAATTTAATTGGGGCTGACCTCACCGCTGCCAATCTCCAACAAACCGATTTGGGTGATGCGAATTTAATCGGTGCGGTGATGTTTCGAGTTAATGCGATGGGCGCGAACCTCAACTGTGCTAATCTCAGTCAAGCCAATCTCACTCACGCCGAATTGATTGAAGCACATTGCTATGCAGCCAATTTCTCTAAAGCTAACCTCGCAGAAGCTCACTTCACTGCAGCATATCTTTTCCGGGCAAATCTCTGTTTTGCACAGTTGAGCGCGGCAGATTTCCGGTGGACAAACCTTGGCAAAGCTGATTTGAGAGGGGCTAATTTGACTGGGGCAAATCTCCGAGGAGCGAACTTGGCGGGAGCTAATTTGGGCGAAGCTATTTTGAAAGGAACAATCATGCCTGATGGCAGCATTGTTTCATCATAAGTCTGAGCAACGGAGGACACGGCATTGCCGTTTCCCTACCCCAAAATAATCGATGGCGCTCGCGAGAGATGTAACTATCGCCCGATTAATTGCAGGAAACGGCATTGCCCATTGGTGTCAACAAACACGTTAAACCGATATTCCGACAGGGGTTGAAACCCCTGCCTCAAAGCTGAAGTCCTCTAAAAGAGGACTAAGGAATTATTCAGTCCTCTTTGAGAGGACTTTCGCTATTAGACAGGGAATTCATTCCCTGGCGGACTGCCGGGTAGGCGGGAGGACTAGCGGACGAAAAGCTTAATTTGACACGCCTGGGGCATTGCCGTGTCCTGACTGTGGGTAATATTAATTAGGATGCAACCGGAAACTTATACCGAACTGGCAGTTAATTTCTACCAGGGGGCGATACTTGATAAAGTCCTCTAACGGGCCCTGGATCGCTCGGTGAATTTTGCTGCTGCGTTGGAAGTGTAAACTGATCTTGGAGTCCGCCGGGAGTAGGGAAACAGCCGCTTGGTTGAGGTCCTAGCTGACAAGCTGCAGGCAGTGCCATGATTGAGGCATCGAAGGGATTGACGGCATCTGGGACGCGGAGAATCGGGTCGCTGGAAACTTGCCGCTGCATGACTCGTCGGTAAAGGCCGTTGAGGCGACTAGCATCCCGCTCGATTTCTTTTTCGGGAAAGGCAACGACGCCGCTGGGGGAACCGATGCCTAAATAGTCGCCCAAGTAACCTTGCAAGCTGAGGTTGTGGTAAAAGTCTCCTGAAGCTTCAAAGTATTGTCGGTTGAAGTCGTCGGCAATCGGGTGAAATCGCTCTGTTTGTGCTTGAACTGGTTTGACGTATGCCATTGCGGCAGAGGCGACAGCGAGAATCAACGCGCCGCTCAGGCTTTTTAATTTTTGACTCATATATTTGGGCCTCCTTAATTAATTCCGATTCCAATTTGACACTCCCTGACCTAAAGGACAGGGATTCTTAATTCAGCGACTGACCTTAAAATGTTGCGTCCTTTCGGCAATCCTTAAACTTTTCAACCGTGCAATTGCACCAATTGACGAGCTTAACTCACAACCACCCCAGAGGGTCTATCTCCAAAAGCGTACTAGGGTACGAACCTAGAGTTCGGGTGTGCCCCACCCTACTTGATTGAAACAAATTATTGATTTTCTGGTGGGTGAGAATGCGTTGATTCCCCAGCTCTGTTTTACAAGGTTTTCGCTACCCTTCTTTTTGCTTTTAAAAAGCTTTCAGGTTCGAGGGTGCCGACTAAAAGCCGCTTCACAACCGCCCACCTTGGGAATTACAACCATGTCTATTCTATCAAAAAGCCGTCAAGCGAAGGACGGGATTTTCAACCCAATTTTTTGATAAACTGATTATCGACGGATTATTTGTGTTTTTTACACGGTGTGAGTTATGAATGCTGCGGATTTAAAGGTGTTGCGCGATCGACTTCTAGATTTGTTGTGCGAGTTTGCCTATCGCGAAGGCGATTTTATGCTGTCTTCGGGGCAGAAAAGTTCTTATTACATTAACTGCAAACCGGTGACGCTGCACGCTGAAGGTGCTTTGGCAACGGGACGTTTGTTGTTGTCGATGCTGTCGTCGGATGTCCAAGCTGTGGGCGGTTTGACTTTGGGTGCTGACCCGATTGTAACTGCTGTGAGTGTGGTTTCGGCTCTGGAAGGTCGATCGATTCCGGCGCTAATTGTCAGAAAGGAGACGAAGGGACACGGGACAATGGCCTATATTGAGGGGCCGCTGTTGCCAGAGGGGACGAATGTGGCGGTTTTGGAGGATGTGGTGACGACGGGTAAGTCGGCGATGCAGGCGGTGGAAAGGCTGCGGGCGGCTGGTTATAAGGTCGATCGTATTTTGTCGCTGATTGACAGGGAGCAAGGTGGTGCCGAGTTTTATCAATCTGTTGGATTGGACTTTGAAACAGTTTTTACGATTAACGATCTGCAAAAGTGGATGGCTAGCAAAAAATAGGCAAAAGTGCGATTCCCCTCGTTACCAGGTTCTACCTGGTAACGCAGATGCTTTCGCTCTGCCTCATGTTAAAAATGGTGCAAGATATCAATCTTAACCACCCAGTTTAAGGCTATGCCAAAAATCCGTTTTATTGACTTATTCTCAGGAATAGGCGGCATGAGATTAGCGTTTGAATCCGCCGCTCGTTCCTTGAATCTGCAAACAGAATGCGTATTAAGCAGCGAAATCAACCCCGACGCTCAGTTAGTTTACCAGAAAAACTTTGCCGACACACCTTTAGGCGACATCCGATTAATTGACAAACTGCCTGAACATGAAATTTTACTAGCAGGATTTCCCTGCCAATCTTTCTCCTATGCTGGCAAAAAAGAGGGATTTGGAGACACCAGAGGCACCCTATTTTTTGAGATTGCAAGGTTAATTGATACCTTTAAACCTCAAGCATTTATTTTCGAGAACGTGCGGGGGCTTGTCAGCCACGACGGCGGCAGAACCCTCGAAACTATTAAGGGCGAAATTAAAAGCCGAGGTTACAGCTTCGATTATTTCTTGCTTAACAGCTCTAACTTTAGCTTACCTCAGAACCGTGTCCGAGTTTACCTAGTAGGAATTTTAAATGCTTCGCCCCAATTTAAGCTAATTTCCGACTTAGGCCCAAAAGATTCGCATTCCTCTAGTCATCAACAGCTATCGTTCTTTTCCCCGTTAAGTCAACCTGTCACAGTTGCAGATATTTTGGAAGACAATCCAGATCCAAAATATGATTGTTCGCCAGAATTTGTTAATGCCTTGAAACAAATAGTTAACAATGATTTCAGTCGCTTGCACGGTAGGCGGCTAATTGACTATCGCGGTGGCAATTCGATTCATTCTTGGGAACTGGGTTTGCGAGGCGAGTGCAGTTTAGACGAAATTGAATTAATGAATCTTTTTATATTGAAAAGGCGCAATAAAGAATTTGGAGCTAACCAAGATGGCAAGCTATTAACTAAAGAGCAAATAGCTACTTTTTTTGCTCATCCCAATCTCGATGAAATCCTGGATTCCTTGGTTACAAAAAAGTACATGCAACGGAACAACAATCAATACAAACCTGTCTCCGGTAACTTTTCCTTTGAAGTATATAAATTTCTCGATCCGCAGAAAATTTCTGTAACAATTGTTGCCAGTGATGCTAATAGATTAGGGGTTTACTATCATAACCGAGTCCGCAGGATTACTCCCCGCGAAGCAGCGCGGTTACAAGGTTTTTCCGATAGTTTTATTTTGCATCCTAATGATGATAAAGCTTATCATCAACTAGGTAATAGTGTAAGTATTAATGTAGTTAAAGCTGTTGCTCTAGAAGTTATCCAGAATGTTTTGTACTCTACCAAACAAAAAGTTAGCGCCCGGTGAATTGGGAAGGGTGGGCGGAGTGTTTCCGCTCACCCTAGCAACTAGCTTTGCGCTACAGGTTCCTTAGCCAAAAAATTATCTAATTCCGCCAAAGCATCGGCATCAAGGTTAGATCGGTGTTTTATGGGGTGGGATTAGAAACTATGTCTGCTCTAATTTTATCAAAATCAGCTCAGGCACTTGGAGGACAAGGGAAAATAAAGTTTTCGGTGCTAAACAAGCGCAAGCTTTCAGGTTCAGAATCTATACCAATCGGCTGATTTTAGCAGAGCGAAATTATAACCTGAGTGAGATATTAACTAGAGAAGATTGTTTTAATATGTTAGATGACGACGCAAGGAGAAGCAGTAATGATTTTACCTGCATCTATTAAAGAGAAATGGAAACTACTGGCAACAGCCTTTATTTTTCCTCTGACACTAATTGGTGTTGGCATTCAGCCACAACCGATTCAAGCACAACAAAATCCATCGAAGACTAATGTTGCTGCCTTGCCAGATGGTATTTACCTGTACGGAGATTCGCCACAGCCCAACCAAGTTCTTCAAAACTATATCGTGTTTCAACGCCAGGACGATCGCGTCGTTGGTGCAATCTACGCGCCGCGATCGGACTTTGCGTGCTTCACTGGTAAAATTGAGGGAAATACATTGTACGGGAAGGCAATCTCAGCCGGAAAAATTCAAACACTTGAAATCAATACTCAGCTAACCAATCTGCATTCTATTCGCAAAATTAGCTCAAACGATCGCCGCATTCTTTCAATGTGCCAAGATACAGCGCAAGTTAACATACCCAGGTAAATCTTTTACCAAGAAATTGGGTCTAAAGCCCCGTCATAAGCTTGACGGCTTTAATTAATTATCAACTTTTGTTAATTGTTTTCTTGAACTTTTTTGCATTGTGTTCATTGTAGAGTACAATAACTAGACTACAGGTAGAATAACCGCCGATACACATGAGACACCACGCTCAAACGACTGGTCGGAAAACAATAATGGTTAGTGGGTGGCGAAAACCACGAAAAACATAGCTGGGCTAACTAATGTAAGCCAAAATCAGAGACTAAACTTTTTATTTCTAAAATGTACTGTGTGCCCCACAGAAACAAGAGAAGCAATTCTCGAAAGCTTGGGGAGACAAACCCTCGCGAGGCTATCTAAATTAAGCTCGATATTTGGTTCTTTTGAACGGATACCTGGTTTAAACACTGCCGCAAGGATAGATAGTTTTAAGGTATGTCGCAGAACCAAGAATCCCCTCGCCTTCAGGCAGGGGAGTGTCAACTAGCTAAAATGGTGCATGAGGCTGGCGGTGCGTTACACGGCGTTAACGCACCCTACGAATTAATCCAATTAGCTTTGGGCTACAGGTTCCTTAGCCAAAAACTTCTCTAATTCTGTCAAAGCATCGGCATCAACCTTAGTCTGCATCGGACAGAACTTAGGCCCGCACATTGAACAGAATTCAGCAGTTTTGTAGATATCCGCTGGCAAAGTTTCGTCGTGATATTCCTTTGCCCGTTCTGGATCTAATGACAGCTCAAATTGACGGTTCCAATCGAAATTGTAACGCGCTTTCGAGAGTTCATCATCGCGATCGCGCGCACCCGGACGACCCCGTGCAATATCTGCAGCGTGAGCCGCGATTTTGTAAGCAATCAGCCCGTTTCGGACATCCTCAGCATTCGGCAATCCTAAGTGTTCCTTCGGCGTCACGTAACACAGCATTGCAGTACCGTACCAACCAGCCATCGCCGCCCCAATTGCTGAGGTAATGTGGTCGTATCCAGGCGCAATATCTGTCACCAACGGCCCTAAAACATAGAAGGGTGCTTCGGAACATTCCTCCATTTGTTTTTTGACATTAAACTCAATTTGATCCATCGGAACGTGGCCTGGGCCTTCCACCATTACCTGCACATTATGTTCCCAAGCTTTGCGAGTTAATTGTCCCAAAGTTTTGAGTTCAGCTAATTGAGCCTCGTCAGAAGCATCGTGAGTGCAACCGGGGCGCAGAGAATCTCCCAAACTAAACGAAACATCGTATTTTTTGAAGATTTCAATGATGTCGTTAAAGTGAGTGTAGAGGGGATTTTGTTTGTGGTGATGCAGCATCCACCGCGCCAAAATACCGCCGCCGCGAGAGACAATCCCAGTTAGTCGATTTTTTACCAACGGCAAATGCTCAATCAAAATTCCGGCGTGAATTGTTTGGTAATCAACACCTTGTTGAGCGTGTTTGTCAATGATGTGAAGAAAGTCATTGGGCGTCAGACTTTCCATATTACCATGAACGCTTTCTAGTGCTTGGTAAATTGGTACAGTACCGATCGGCACTGGTGAAGCTTTGATAATCGTAGTGCGGATTTCATCCAAGTTGCCGCCACCGGTGGACAAGTCCATCACGGTATCAGCGCCGTATTTCACTGCTAGTTTAAGCTTGTCAACTTCTTCTTCCATATTGGAAGAGTTGGGAGATGCACCGATATTAGCATTGACTTTGCATTTAGACGCAATACCGATCGCCATCGGTTCCAAATTCGGGTGATTGATATTAGCGGGAATAATCATCCGTCCCCGCGCTACTTCCGCGCGGATCAGTTCTGGCGGGAGATTCTCTCGCTTAGCAACAAAGTGCATTTCCTCAGTAATTACACCTTGGCGGGCGTAGTGCATTTGAGATACATTGCTTTGGCCCTGACGCTTAGCGATCCATTCGGTACGCATATTTAATTTCCTTGATAAACAGCTTCCCTCCGCTGGTATTACCCAGACTCAGGTTCTAAGGGTGTTTTCTCAGCCCGGATATTCGGGCACCCCTAGCTAAGCTGTTGATTGTATCACCGATTTCTGTGCGCCACGGCAGCAACTAAGGAAATCTTAATATTGAGAGATAGATGAGGGGAGCGATCGGTCTATAATATCTAATAACTCAGGCAGAAAGGAAGCTACAAGATGAATACATTTGAGTCAAACAGTGAGCCATCTTCCCCCAACGATCTAGGGGATGAGGAACAGGAAAACGATATTCAGGATAGCGGGGAAGATGATAGCGCGGAAGATGAGGAAGACATTATTCCCTCCAGATTCTCCCTAGCAGTTGATCGAAGAGATTTTGATGTAGAGGGTCTAGTTAGACGCCTGGAAAGCGAAGACGTATTTATTCCCGACTTCCAGCGTGCTTATGTCTGGAAACCAAAACAAGCATCGCGTTTTATAGAATCACTCTTGCTTGGTCTTCCAGTTCCCGGCATCTTTCTAGCAAGAGAGCGAGATACAAAAAAACTGCTGGTGATTGATGGTCAGCAAAGATTACGTAGCCTTTTATATTTCTACAAAGGCAAGTTTCCTAACAGTCGGCAGTCGTTTGCTCTGAAAGGGGTTCATACAGAATTTGAGAGAGAGACATATAAATCACTGAAAGACCCATACAGACGCCAATTAGATGACTCGCTTGTATCCGCTACAATTGTAGAGCCACTTTCTCAAGGCGAGGACAGTAGTATTTATTATATCTTTGAAAGGCTAAATACCGGAGGTACTATCCTTAAACCGCAGGAAATTCGTGCTTGCATCTATCACGGCGAACTCAATAATTTGCTAGGGCAACTCAATCAAAACCCAGCGTGGCGTGACATATTTGGTCTCCCAGATAAAAACGGGAAAGATCGAGAACTTATTTTGCGATTCCTGGCTTTTTACTTCGAGGGCAACGATTATAAGCCTTCTCTAAAAGAATTTCTAAATCAATACATGAGGCAAAATAGACACCTTGCCCGCCAATCGGAAGAACAAATAATAAACGCATTTATCCCAACGATTGAAGCGATCCATAAAGGTCTTGGTAACAAAGCTTTTAAACCTCAAAAAATATTGATACCTACTTACTTTGAAGCTGTAATGGTGGTTATTGCCCGCAGGTTAGAACAAGGCAAAATTAATAATCTTGAACAACTGGGAGAACGCTATAAATCACTTATAGAAGATGAGAATTTCAGTGGAGTCGCTCAAAAAATACGTAATCTTACTAGCGCCGATAATGTTAGGGATAGGTTAAAATTTGCGTCCAATTATTTAGGAGATTTGGAATAGTAAGTGTTGCAGAAAAGTAGCGTTAATTATGATTATAGATTCCTGTGTTTCAGCTCTAACCTCTCGCTATAAATGAGCCACAAATTCTCTATAAGTGCAAGACAGCAGTTGATTGCCCACCTAATAGAACTTGCGCTGATTTGGGCTGTTAAATATATTGTAAGGTAAGATAGCAGTATGTTTGCGAGTGGCGCGATCGCCCTAACCCAATATAAAATCAACGCTCACTTCAAATTCGGGAAAAGCCAGCGGCGCAACTTGTTGACCGCGCCAAAACTTGAGCATTAAACTATAACCGTTCGGGGCTGGCTGACGGTAGACTTCCACACAATTTTCAACTAAATCTACCAGCCAAACTTCCTGAATGAGCGATCGCGCGTAAATCGATCCTTTCACATCTCTATCATAATCAACCGTACTATCTGAAACCTCAACTAACAGCAAAACTTCAGACGGTATTGGATGGGCTGTGGCGTAGTAATCAGCGCGAGGTTGCAGCAATACAACATCCGGTTGAGGTTCAGTGCGCTCAGTCAACTGGATAGGGTCTTGGACACCCAAAATAGCAAGATTTTGTGGAATCACGCTAAAACTGCGGATCAGTCGTCGCACACAACTTGCATGACGAGTTCCAATTGCAGCCATTTTAACGATCTCTCCTTCTATGAGTTCTACCCGATCGCCCTCCGAGAGAATACCAACCTCAGTCATTAAATGATATTCTTTTACTGTAAATAACCTTTTTTGAAGTTGAACAGACATATAACTATTCTCCTTGTTTGCAGCTTACCTAAATTTACCATAAAAAAAAACGCCCCAAACAGAGCGGAAAAAAGAGGAAAAATTTAGATAAGAATCCTTAGACAAAAAGCATTTAAATGCCCGCTATCAAGTCTCGTTAAATACTCGTCAACAACGGGAGGGATGCACCTATAAATTTTGAACAACCGGATTGGGACTGAATTTAATAGTCGTGGACGCATAAATACCAAAGAAACCGGGTTTTTACCAGTTTTAAAGGTCGGGATGCAGTATTTTCGCAAAAAACCCGGTTTCTGACCACCCGTGCGTCCAGGACTATTTAAGTCTCTTTTTCACCCGATTCATTTCCGTGTGTATCCTGTTTTAATTCTGATACAATTGCGCCTCGATCGCGCCAAGCTTCCGCATTGTCAGGTTTGATGGCAATAGCTCGATCGTAAGCTGCCATTGCTTCCTCATACCGCTTTAATTCTGACAAAGCTGTGCCCAAGTGATGCCAAGCATCGTAGGAGTCTGGCTTAATAGCAATCGCTTTCTCATAAGCTGCGATCGCTTCTTCAGGGCGCTGCAATTTTGCCAAAGATTCGCCTTTACCAAACCAAGCTTCGTAGCACTCGGAATTAAGGGTAATTGCTGATTCGTAAGAGGCAATTGCTGCTTCGTGCTGCGACAGTTTCTCGAAAGCTACGCCTCGGTTGTGCCACACTTCAAAATCCTGCGGTTTAAGGGCGATTGCTTTGTCGTAGGATTCGATCGATTCTTGATATCGTTGCAATTTTCCGAGCACAGCCGCTCTATTGTACCAAACTTCGTATTTGTCTGGCCGGATGCCGATCGCCCGATCGTAAGAATCAATAGCATCGCTGTAGCGGAGTAGTCTCCACAGCATATTGCCTCGATTGTACCAAGTTTCGTATCTGTTGGGATTGAGTTCAAGAGCGCGATCGTAAGAATCAACTGCGGCTGCGTACTGCTGTACTTTGGCCAACATCGCGCCTCGGTTGTGCCAAATTTCGCTGTCGGTTGCTTTGATAGCCAGGGCGCGATCGTAACTGGCGATCGCTTCTTCGTAATGCTGCAATTGACCCAACAAAGCCCCTATGCTGTGCCAACAAGCGTATTTTCTGGATTCGCTCAAACTTGCTCGCTCGTAACAGGCGATCGCCTCTTCGTACTTCTGCAATTTTGCTAGCAAATGCGCTTTATTATACCATGCTTCGTAGTTATCCGGTTTAATAGATATTGATTGGTCGTAACAGGCGAGTGCTTCTTCCGGGCGCTGCAATTTTATTAACACATTTCCGCGCCAATACCAAGCCTCATGCAAAAATTTATTCGCTAAAACAGCTTTTTCCAAACAGACTAATGCTTCATCATAATTGCCTTGAAAATAAAGCCCTTCGGCTTGCTTGATATAATCGTCAGCAATCAAATTTTCGTTGCTAGCCGGCGCTGTTTGCGAATTTGGGGAATTGTTTAAAGCCGGTTGATGTGCGACTTTGAGAGCTTCTTTGGCAACAACTGCGGGAACTTGGGCAATTTCTTGAACAATTTGAGATTTTTTATCGTCAACTTCTCTCAGCAAAACTTGCAGGTGCATAATAAATTGAGATTTGAGAGTCTCAATTTGCTCCACCGAAGATTTGGAAAGTTCAGTTTCTCTAGTTAAAAAATCAATGGATTGTTTAGCTGCACCCATTTGCGCGGCTAATTCATCCCTCAACTTTTGATTCAATTGGCTAGAATTTATGAGTTCTGATTCCAATACACCAATACCCTGCAATCGTTTATTGGCATCAGCCACCAACTGTTTGATTATCAGCCGTCGCATCATCCAAAAAAATGCAATTGTCACTGGTGGAAATACAGTACCAAGAATTAGTAAAATATTGAGCAGAGTTATGGTACTATTAAAACTATATCCAGATTCAGCACTGCCACTAGACGGGGAGATAAAAGCGAAAACCTCCCGAACTTGAGGATTGCTTTCAGCCCCGGTTTCGATTAATTTAGCTAGCCAGGTTTCTTGTAAAGATTTTGTTAGTTCATCGCCGGATGCAGCCGGAGGATTCGCCTTGGTTTTTGCACTAGCAGATACATCCGGTTGAGCGGCCGCTACGAGCAAACCTGTCGGCGATTTTACAGCAATTCGCGGAGAAAATTGTTCGTGAGCGATCGTCTCAGGCTCGCTAATTGACTCAGCCCGACGGGATACAGTAATATTTGGGGAAAATTGTTCGTGGGCGATCGTCTCAGGCTCGCTAATTGACTCAGCCGGACGCGATTCAGTATTATTTACGGCATCAACAAAGTTGCTAGCCTGCGGTGTCTCAGGAGAAATAGGATGTGCAGCAGGATTGGCGCTAGTATTAGCAGTTAAATTGTGGGATGCGAGGGCAGCCAGAGTCAAGAGAGCTAGATTAGAGACGCGCATAAACGTCAACTCATTTACATTTAGGAGAAATTGGTGCTTGGTTGTCAGCGATCGGACGATCGACCTCATACTCTCAGCAGTTAGAATAGCTGACTAGAGGAATGCTGACTTACTATCTCCAAAATACGCGCGCAGCCTGACTTTTCAGGAAAACTGCCAATAATTCTGGCTGTGGAACTTTTGTCCAAAAATATATTCTCGCGCCTAATCCGGTTGAAAAACTCTCGGAATCATCATTAGGCTGGTAGGGCGGGCTTCACCAATCTGCACAATTAGCCAAAGATCCGGGTGAACCCGCCCCAACCGATCCGATTTTTAACTCTAAACCCCAGCTAAAACCGCTTCCGGCTGCTGACTTTGTGCCACCACTTCCTCTAAATCAGCACCGAAAATTTCACAGCTATTATTCGGACTTTCAATCAGCTTAATCTTGTGCAACTCGGCGCCCAATTCCCGAATGGGCGATCGCAATAATTGCCCGATCCGAACAGCAATATTCTCCGCAGTCGGCACAACATTCTCAAAATAAGCAATATCCTTATTTAAAAAAGTGTGATCGAAAGGTTCAACAACATAATCGTCAATGGCTTTTTGCAAAGCTCCCAAATCAGCAATCATGCCAGTCCGCGCATCAATTTCCCCTTTAACAGTCACCTCTAAATGATAATTGTGACCGTGACCGTTGGGACGAGCACATTTGCCGTAAATTTCCGAGTTTTCTTCAAAGCTCAAATCGGGACGAGCCAACCGATGGGCCGCGCTAAAATGAGTGGACAAAGTTAAATAAGCTTCCATTCCGTTTCCTAAATATTCAGCCCAAAGTTCGGGATGTTCAAACAATTGAATTTTGCTCAGAGGTAAATGAGGGGCTAGCCGCAGCCAAATTTGCCGTGCTATGTTTTCGGTAGTTGGCAGAGTTTGCTCAAATTCCGGCCACGCTTCGTTGAGAAAGGAAAAATCGAGATCCTTGGTAACTTCCCGTTTGATGACGTGCTTGACATCAGACAGGTTGAGCACCATGCCGTACTCGTCGAGTTTTCCTATCATGGAAACGTAAAGGACGTAATTGTGTCCGTGTCCCGGTGCGCGAGCAGTTGGGCCAAACCGTTCAAAGTTCTCGGCTTCGCTTAACTCCGGCAGCCAGTACCGGTGACTAGCCGAAAACTGTGCCCGACGATTGATGATGCACTGCATAAAAGTCAAGTAGGGTAAGTTTGTTAAGTTCTGTAAAGGACTCGCTTCTTAAGGATAAACTAATTTTTGCTGGAATTTTTCGATTATTAGAGGGTGCTGTAAATGAATTTCTACCAATTTTCCAAATATTGGCAACAAGTCGTCGATCGAGCCGCCGGGCCCATTTTACACCACAACACAGATATCCGGCCGAAAATACCGCTACAAAATAGTTTTTCGCCATCATTTGCTAACTCATCAGTTACGAGCATTTGAGAAAGTACGCGCGTGCGGATATATCCGGTTCGCGAAGCGTTCCCGAAGGGTAGGGAATCGACCTTTTTGCCACACAGGACACTCCACAGTTGGAGTTTTTCGCCTAAGCTCTGCAATAGTTAGCAGTTTGCGGTTCAGTTGCGCTCAAAACTAATCACCAATTACCCATTACCCAATATTAATGAATTCGATTACTGCACGAGCCGATGGCTTTTTTGAACATTTTTCGGGTGCGATGACAACCCCACTCTTCTATATCGGGGACACTCATCTGTCCATCAGTGCGATCGTCAAACTGATAATTTTAGCTATATTTGCCTTGATTATAGCTAAGATTATCAGCGAAGGAATCAAGCGTAGCGTGCTAGTTCGGATGGGATTGGATCGTGGCAGTCGAGAAGCAATTTCCACTATAATTAGCTATATTTTAGCAACCCTTGGCTGTATATTTGTCCTGCAAGGTGCCGGCCTCAACCTCACTTCTCTCACCGTCTTAGCTGGGGTTGTCGGTATTGGTTTCGGCTTCGGCTTGCAAAATCTAGCCAGCAACTTTATCAGCGGTCTCACCCTGCTATTTGAACACCAAATTAGAGTCGGAGATTTTATTGAAATAGACAATTTATTAGGAACTGTAGAAACTATTTCAATCCGCTCTACAATTATCAAAACAATTGACGGACTATTTGTGATTATACCAAATATTAAATTTGTCGAAACTAACATTATTAACTGGAGTTACAGAGACCCCAGATGTCGCCTCCACATCCCCGTCGGCGTTGCTTACGGATCTGACCCAGTAATAGTTACGGAAGCACTATTAATTGCGGCGCGGATGGAATCGAATGTCTTGTCCCATCCTTCTCCTAAAGTATGGTTTCGCGGTTTTGGAGATAACGCTTTAAATTTTGAACTTTTAGTTTGGATTGACCAGCCACAGGAAAGCGATGCTATTAAAAGTGCAGTAAATTTTTTAATAGATTACGAGTTTCGCCACCGAAATATCGAAATCCCTTTTCCACAGCGGGATTTGTGGCTGCGAAATCCGCAAGAGTTAACTCATTTTTTTCACAATAACAAAGACGAGAATTCCAACGGCAAAGTTTTTCCGCATAATACCAAATATTCAGCAGATTTAAAATCTAATTCCACACTTTCTGAACCTAAAAATTCCGTACCTAAATCCCCTAATAATTGGACGCTGCGAGATTTGTTGCGGCGAGTAACTTATTTTGAACAGTGTACGGATTTAGAACTGCGGCAGTTAATTGAATATGGCTACCGACAACTGTTTCCAGCGGGACAGGTTGTATGTAAGGAAAATGACCCTGGCGATTCTTTTTATATTATTCTTTCGGGTACTGTAGAAGTTCTTTCTCAAAAAGCAGGTCAGTATATTGCTACGCTTCATGAGGGCGAGTTTTTTGGGGAAATATCTTTGCTGTTGGGTACTCCGAGAACGGCGACTGTTAAAACTAGCGAAGATGCAATTTTGTTTGTGGTGGAACGTCACGATTTGCAAAAACTTTTAAGAGAACAACCCAATTTAGCCGATCAGATTGCTCAAAAATTGTCGGAACGCCAGCAAGCTTTGAGAGATTTGGGATTGTTAGATGGCGACTCTCTGGGACAAACTCCTTTTATTAAAATTCGCAAGCGAATTCAAGTTCTTTTTGGAATTTGAAAGAAGGAAGTTCGGCAACGGATTCTGTAACGGATGTAACGGATGTAACGGATGAATGCTGAGGGAATTGGGCATTGGGCATTGGGCATTGGGCATTGGGCAATTCTCCCACTCTCCCACTCTCCCACTCTCCCCTCTCCTTGACTAACTAACTTTTAATTTTTAATTCCTCCTGCGCTTCCCGCCGCAGTCTAGCGGCAATTCTAAACAGTTCTTGACCGGTGTGCAAGTGGCGATCGTCATAATTGAGGGTAAATAAATACAATTCTTCTATGCCGTCTCCGACTTGATTGATAGAGTAGTAGAGATGAGCGGCAACTCCGGCTACATTAGATGGATTGGGCATTGATGTAAGAAAGTTATGAGCTTTTTTGAGGAACTCGCGGCTGGTTTCGATATAAAGTTGAAACTTTTCTATCAGTTCGTCATCAAATGGATCTGCGGACAATTCGTCTATTTCTTTTTTAAGCGGCTTCAAGATACTGTTGAGCATTCTATTGACGGGTTTGTATACTTTAATCAGCCACTGTTCCATTAGTTCATCCGCGTCCCTTGCTGTTTGTGTTTGCTGGCGGCTGACGTTTGGTGCGGCTGGTGATTGCTGTTCGGTTTGCTCGGAAAATTGGCGATCGTAAGATTGTCTGTGCTGGGGGTCTCCTAATATTTCATAGGCTGCATTTAGGCGGACAATCTCTTCGTGACCCGCTGTGTCGCTGCGGCTGTCTGGATGAAATAATTTGACTAAACGGCGGTATGCTTGTTTAATCTCGGCTTGTGTTGCGCTTGGGCTAATCTTTAGGGTTTTGTAGTGATTGATAACGGAAGACACGCTGTTATTTCCTTGAAATCTGGATAATCTGCGAAAAAGTGCTTGACAAAAATATCATTTTTTGCTAAATTTTTAAGTATTTATCTGATATAAATGTCAAAAATTGCCAGTAAAAAACCTCAGTTTTCAACTTATCATAAATCTATTTTAGAAAAACATTGAGGCTTTGGAAGTGGTAAGCCGATCGAGATTGAGGACTCCTATAGCGCTGCTCCCGCCAACAGTTAGCCCTTCTTTTCTTTGCTCTTCCTTCGCCACAAAAGCGCTCAGCGCCCGCTTCGCTAACACGCCGAAAGCGGTTAGTTCAAAAAAAAGCGCCTTCAGAAATTCGGCATCATATCAAATCCGGTAGCATCGGAATTATTC
Source organism: Microcoleus sp. B4-C2 (assembly GCF_036705265.1). NCBI lineage: Bacteria > Bacillati > Cyanobacteriota > Cyanophyceae > Oscillatoriales > Microcoleaceae > Microcoleus > Microcoleus sp. B4-C2. Next base: position 7,666 of record NZ_JAUBUB010000062.1, on the reverse strand, counting down.
CTCTCTGTATTCTCTCCCTCTGCGTTCTCTGCGCCCTCTGCGGTTAAATCATTCCGATGCAACCGGAAACGATATCGATCGCGATCGAGAAAGCTACAATCTATCGCCATTCTTTCATCTACTAAAAAGCCAAGCAGAGCGTACAGTCTACGCCCTGCTCTCTATTTCTGCGACTTGGGCCGGAGGCTAGCCTAGTTGAGGGCCATCGCCAAATTGAGTTCTGGATCTTGGAACAAGGGAGTGCTCAGATAGCGTTCGCCGAAGCTAGGCTGAATCATCACAATCAATTTCCCTGCATTTTCGGGACGCTTGCCGACTTTCACCGCTGCACATAGAGCCGCACCGCTGGAAATACCGGACAAAAGTCCTTCTTCTCTGGCCAAGCGACGGCCATAGGCGATCGCCTCGTCATCCGTAACAACTATAATTTCGTCGATCGAATCCACATTCAGCACCGGCGGCACAAAACCAGCACCGATACCTTGAATTTTGTGAGGCCCAGGCTTTCCGCCGGAAAGTATCTGACTGTTGGCCGGCTCAACTGCGATCGCCTTAAACTCGGGTTTCCGGGACTTAATCACCTCCGAGATACCCGTAATCGTACCGCCAGTCCCAACCCCAGAAATCAGGAAATCCACTTCGCCGTCTGTATCTTCCCAAATTTCCTCAGCCGTTGTCGAACGGTGAACCTGCGGGTTCGCTGGATTCCGAAACTGCTGCAACATATAGGCATTGGGAGTTTTGTCCACAATCTCTTGAGCGCGACGGATGCAGCCGCTCATGCCCTCAATTCCGGGAGTCAGTTCTAGTTGGGCCCCGTAAGCGCGCAACATCGATCGGCGTTCCGTGCTCATCGTATCCGGCATGGTCAAAATCAACTGGTAGCCCTTAGCCGCTGCCACCATTGCCAGAGCAATTCCGGTATTGCCAGAAGTCGGTTCCACTAAAACCGTTTTTCCCGGAGCAATCAGCCCTTCGGCCTCGGCTTGATTGACCATATTCACACCGATCCGGTCTTTCACCGATGCTGCCGGATTCATGCCTTCGAGTTTTACCACAATCCGAGCCACGCAGCCCTCGGCTTGGGGAATGCGGTTGAGTTGCACCAAGGGCGTCCGCCCTACCAATTCTGTAATGTCGCCAGCAATACGCATAATCTTTGTCAGTTTGTGGTTGAAAGTAAATGTTAATTCCTAGTTGGCAATATTTTAACTAGATGTAATACATGATATCGAGCTGCCGTCTGCCATTGCGCTTTTCGCACAGATCCTGTAGCGTATATTTTTGCAAAACTGAGTTGGCAATCGATCGAGCTTCTTGCCAAACTTCCCAAATCACCGCACTTTCTACAGTTTGAGCGGGCGAGTCTTTTTCAGAGCGATCGAACTCTGAGCCTTCGAGACAGTTGATAATTTCTAGGAGTGTAATTTTCCACGGTTCCCTCGCCAAGATATAACCTCCCTTAGCTCCTCGCTGGCTACGAATCAGCCCGCAGCGTCTCATGGTAGCCAGCAACTGCTCTAAATATCGATCGGGAATATTTTGCTGAGCCGCTATCTGGCGAATTTGCAGAGGCTCGCCTTCATCGTAGCAATCGGCAAGCTCCAGCAAAGCTAAGATTGCGTATTCGCTTTTACAGGAGAGTTCTACCATAATTGCTTCCAATACCAGAATTATCAACTCCGAAGTCAGATTTTAAAATTCTCCTCAATGTTGAGTTCCAAATTCTAACTCCTAACTTTACTTTTTATTATACCCCGGTTTTCCACTGAACTTAATCGACTTTCATCACTTCATCGTTGGAACGATCGGCAATCTGAACCCAACAAACCCAGTTTCTCGTTTTGGCTCCCTCCCCTTCTACCACAGCCTCACCTCAAGAAACCTGGTTGTCTGCCTCTCTGACTGATAATTTTTAATTTTTAATATATTCTTGGCGCCCCCTTCCTCCCGCAAACAAAAAAGCCCTGCGCTAGGCAGGGCTAAACTTGGCCTTTAGAGTGGCCAGCAGAGAGGTTATGTTATAACCTCCCTGCCTCCTCTAACCCGCTCTTAGAACGTGAAAGTAGTTCTCAGAGTACCAATGATGATGTCATCATTACGGTCATCTTGATTAGGATTTGTCACCCAAATCACGCCCGGAGTAACAGAAATGTTGTCAGAGAGCTGAAACTTGTAGAACCCTTCGACGTGATAGGAATCATCGTTGCGGAAGCTCCGCAAACTGCTTGCAGCTTCAAGTTTATCCAAGTAAGGCTCACGACCTACCACGAACCCTAGCAAGTTGCCTTCTTTCCCTAAATCGGGCAAAGCCAAGGTAACAGCGTAGTTCCAGATTCTCGCATCGCCGATGCCGAGAATGCGAGCATTGGTTAAACCAGCCCAGCCACCAAGGATAAATCTCGGGCTCAGTCGCAGCGAAGCCTGAGCACCGTAGGAGTTGCTGACAACTTTGCGAGCATTGAAGCCCTCAAAGCCTTCGCTCAAACCGTTGAGAGAATTAGCCACGCCGGTACCTGTGAAACCGCCGAGACTGCCTGGCCCATTCGATAAAGCATTGTCAAACCCAAAGTTACCTCTGCTAAAGTAACCGTGGTTGTAGTTGAAAGCAACTTGCAAGTTGCGTCCGGGGGTAAAAGTCAACTGACCCATCGCCGCGTAGTCGCCGTTCGTCAAGCCTGCACCCCTAGCCGGACTGGCTGCATTTGACGCCAAATAACCGAAGGACAGAGAAGTCGGGCCGAACACGCCGCCCAGCAAGCCCCTGCCACCGAAGGCATAGTCAAAGCCGATACCTGCGCCACCGCCCAAACGATAAATCGGGTTCCGCTGTCCAAAGGTGCTCAATGACCCGTTACCGCCGTCAAAGTCTTCAAAGTAAGGGTTGACAGTCGGCATAATGTCGTCCCAAACGCCAGCGTTAGCTATCAGGCTAACGTTCAGTCGCTGACCGACGGGGAACTTGTACAGCAAGGTGTCGAGGGCAACAACGTTGTCGGTTCTGCCGACAAAATTCCAAGTTTGAGTGCCTTCGCTGGTAGCCCCAAGGTTAAATCTTTGACCGTTGCCGACTTGAAGCCTGGTCAGCAGCAAGTCTCTGCCGGTGAAGCTAGTGTTTAAATTGAGACGCACCCGTTGTTGGAAGACAGCTTCGTTATTGTTGCTGCCGATTCTTTCGCCGTCTCTGCCAAAAACGCTAACGTCGCTACTAAAGTCGTCGCTGAGAGCAAAAATTGCTTCCCCAGTCAGCTTGGTAGTGGTGGAGAATTGGTTGGCTTCGAGTTCGGCTGTCCGAGATTCCAAAGCATCGACGCGACCGCGCAGGGTTGCCAGTTCCGCTGCAAATTCTTCTTGGAGCCGTTGGAGGGCTGCCAAGTCATCTCTCGTAGCGAAGTTGCCAGTGCCACCTCTAATTAGCTCGCTTACCTTGTCTAAGCAAGCATTTAAACCGGCTGCGAATTCGTAGCGAGTCATGGCCCGGTTGCCGCGGAAAGTTCCGTCGGGATAACCGGCAATACAGCCGTAGCGCTCGACTAGGGATTGCAGTGCTTGGAATGCCCAGTCTGTGGGCCGCACGTCGGAGAGTTGGGAAACAGAGGTAACTTGACCTTGAGTTTCGCCCCCGGCAGCACCTTCGCTGCTGTACTCGTTGAGCTGTTCTAATGTGGCGGCTGGGTTTTGCTCTTGTGGTGCGACAGTTTGAGCTAAAGATTCAGCCGGTTGTGGCAAACTTTGTTCTGCCGACTCTGCCACTGCCGGGGCTGGAGTTTCTAATTGAACTGCACCGATTTGCTCTGGGAGAGCGGTAGCTGCCGGGGCTGGAATTTCTAGTTGGGCTGCCGGGGCAGAATTTTCTACTGGTTGAGCTACTGTTTGCTCAACTGCGGCTAAAGATTCACTTGTAGGTTGTGATGCCGCTTGGGGTTCTACCTCAGCAGGGGCTGTGTTGGCTCCGACGATCGCACTTTCAGTTGTAGGCGTGGCCAAATCTGCCATCGCTGCCTGGGTTTCGCTGCCAGCGACTTGGGAAATTTCTTCTACTGGCTCGGAGGCTGCAGTTGTTTCGGAAACAGCAGCTAAAGCATTTAGTTTCGCTTCGGAGGTTTCAGCGGTTTCTGCAGTTGTTTCGGAAACAGCAGCTAAAGCATTTAGTTTCGCTTCGGAGGTTTCAGCGGTTTCTGCTTTGGCTGCAGCGGGATTGAGCGCATCAGCAGCCTGCTGAGCGTCTGCTGCCATCGCGCTCGAAGAAACTACTAGGGTAGCTCCTAAGACTGCTGGGCTGATTAGTAAGTAACTCCACAAAAATTTCGACATATTCACTCTCATCCTCACACCGATTACAGAGAAACTTTTCTAGTCTTCTATGTGGTCAGTCGTTGCTCAACTAGCATACTCTAAAAAGAGACCTAAAATTCACTTTTTCTTTTGATTCTTTTGGGCTGACTGAGTATATAGATGTGACTGACGGCTGCAGAAAGCCTGTTTTTAAACCTTTACTCAACGGCGTCAAAACCATGCCATGATTGGGCTGTGGATTGATTTGACGGATGACACTAGACAGCACCCGATTGCCTATTTACTTTTTAGCACAGCACGCCCGACTCGTCTAGGCTGATTCGACTTTAACATCCAAGCTGTGTCCCAGAACGCTAAAGACTTGGCGGTGATCGAACAATTCTAACAAATCGGCGTTGATTTTATTGTGAGCTGCTTCTTGCCGCAAAATTTTCATCGCTGCCTCTGTTCGCAGAGCTCGCTTGTAGGGGCGATCGCCTGCTGTCAGGGCGTCGTAAATATCCGCGATCGTCATCAATTGTGCTTGAATTGGAATTTCTGACTTGTTTAAACCTCGCGGATAGCCTGTGCCGTCGAGTTTTTCGTGATGTCCGTAGGCAATGTCTGGAACATTTTTTAAATCTTTTGTCCAAGGAATTTGTTTCAGAAACTCGTAAGTGTGAGTTACGTGAAATTCTATTGCCGATCGTTCTTCCGGCGTCAGGTTGCCCCTCGACACCATCAGTTGCAATATCTCGTCTGGGTTCAGCAGGGGTTTCTTTGCCCCATCGATATCTCTGTAAGTTTGTCGAGAAATCTCTCGCAGTTGAGCTAGGGGTTCTGCTGCCAAAATGTGAGGCTCGTTTGCCTCTAGCAGCACTTCCCAGTATTCTGCTAATCTGGTTTTCGCCTCTGCTAGCTTAGTGTCTAGCTGTTCGATTTGCTGGCAGTGAGCGCACTCTGGCTCCTGGATCTGGTGTTTTCGGTAGGCTGAATGCTCCAGCAAGTATTTATATTTAGACTGGACGCATTCCATTTCCAGCGTCCGTTGAGCTAAGCCAAAGCGGTGGCGAATGATTTCTAGCTGTGCGGGGTAGAGCTTTTTCTGTTTGGTCAAAACTGCTTCGGGCACTCCAATTTTGCCAAAATCGTGCAGCAGGGCGGCGTAGCGAAGTTCTTGAATTTGGCGGTTATTAAAGTAAATAGAGCGCAGTTGTCCGCTGCTGACGGTGTTTACTTCTTCACAAAGGCGTACTGTCAGGGCTGCTACTCGTTCTGAATGGCCGTAGGTACAGGGGTCTCTCGCTTCTATGACTTGCACCGAGGCTTTGACGAAGCCCTCGAACAAGTGTTCTATGCTGTCTTGGAGTTGATTGCGCTCGATCGAGATTGCTGCTTGAGAAGCGAGCGATCGAACTATCCTTTCTTCCCACTCGGAATACTGCTGCGTCGATTCCCAGGCATTGTCTGCTGTCAGCACCGTATCTGGCTTTGTTTTGCGGTTGATCAGTTGCAGTACACCTATTGTCTCCCCCTGTCGGTTTTGCATCGGCAGTACCATTACCGAGCAAGTGCGGTAATCAATATCCCTGTCAAAACTGCTATCTAGCCGATAGGGTACGCCGGGGGGTAAGTCGTAGGCATCAGACAGGTTCAAACTTTGACCTGTTATTGCCACGTATCCCGCCAAGCTTTTGTCTGTCAGTGGCAGAGCAAACTCTTTAAACGACAGGCTGGGTTTAGAAGCGTTTTGGGCTACCTTGAACAGCAGCTTAGGTGTTTCGTCGCTGTGATCTACTAAGTAAACGCTGCCAGCATCGCTGTAGGTAATTTCCCTACTTTTGGATAAAATTAAGTTTAACAAGTCGCCCAAATCTTGGGCGCTCGACAGAGCAGCGCCAATATCTAAAAGCTTTTCTATCAGATCGGTTTTTTCGGCTGCAGCAGACTCGTTCTTGAACTCTGGCTTTTCAAATACGATCATGGTCGGATGATGGGGAATAGCCTGTTATACATTGAACGTTGGGCCTCTCGACTTTTTCACACCCGATTTTAACCCCAAGTCGATTTTTTATTTGCGAGCTTTTCTCTAGCGGGGACTCTTGTTGGGTCAACTGGCACTCTTTTAATCTAGCGCAGAAATCTCTTGGGCTAGCGCAAAGTCTTTCTCAGTTAAGCCTCCGGCATCGTGGGTTGTTAAGTTAACTGTAACTTTGTTGTAGGAGATTTCTATGTCGGGGTGATGTCCTGCGGCTTCTGAGGGGGCGACCAACTTATTTACAAAGGCGATCGCTTCGATAAAATCTTTAAATAAACGGGTAGAGCGCAGTTGTTTACCTTCAATTGTCCAGCCTGACAATTGACTGACGCGATCTTGAATTTCAGTATTATTAATTAGCTCAGCCATATTTTTTTTTCTTTGGGATTAGCAATGGCAGATTAACTGCCAACGTTTAGAAACCCTGACCAAAAACTATCCGCTCTCACCAATAGCGTTTAGTCTCAAGTTTTAATACTTAAGATTTAACACTATTTGAGGTGAGAGCGGTCTAGCGGGTCTTCAGATTAGAACCTGACTGCCGGGAGAATCCCTAGCTCAGCCTGGTTCCCCGTGGAAGTCGTTTCCCGTTGGAGACGACGGCTGACTGCTAGTGAGCGGCCCCGGCGCACAGCCGGTAGTTTCCAATCTGATGACCCATGCGTTTACTACTTTCTATCATGGGCATCACCTCCAGGTTTAGCTAAATGGCTTTATATTGGAACGCACATCACCTAAATACAAGATTTAAGGTGATGATTTGTGCGCTAGCCATTGCCAGCGTGACCAGAAGAACTTGCGTTCTGAGTATCGTTCTAGTATTCACAATTATTAGAATAACACAAGGAATTAGAAGTGGGGGATGCAAATTGAGATTTTTGCAAGATCGGGGGAATTTACTGCTGCTGCAAGCTCTTTGATCGATCTCTACAGCAAGCGGGCGATCGTAGTTTCAGCCATGTGCCGATATGTTGTTCTTCAGAATCCGGGCTGTGCGGTTATCAGGTGCATGGCCACTCTGGGGGCTGGGAAAGGTCGATCGATTTCTAGCCAGATGGAGAGTTCACTAGATATAGAGACACGAGTTGTTCTAGCCGCAGGCAGAGTTTGTTTTTGTACAAAATCAACTTTTTTTAGGGCGCTAATTCGATCGAATCCTGGAAACAAAAAGCTCCCGCCTGGTGGCGGGAGCTTTTTAAGCATTAAGGGTAAAGCCTAAACTGCTTTATCTTACCCTTTTAAAAAGTTGGAATTTTTGATATTTCGCGCTGATTACAGTGCGTTACCGCGAGGCAGAACTTCTTCAGGGAAGATGAAGTTTTCGTGAGGTTGGTCTGTCGGAGCCATCCAAGC
>NZ_JAUBUB010000061.1:0-40089 GCF_036705265.1 Microcoleus sp. B4-C2 | reverse complement strand
GTCCAAAAAGGACGGGCGGGACGCCCATCCCACAATAACAATTAAAATTGTAAGTTATTTAATTCGCGATCCTTATTAATTGGGTATTTCTATCTGCAATCAAAAATTATGACTACTGATACTTCCAACAAACATCACCTGCGATTGGCGCTATTTTGGGCATTACTGGGGAGTCTGGCAGCGTTGGCATTATTTCCTTATGCGCTGTCTCTGAATCCAGCAGTCGCGCAACTGCCTACACCCTTACCTGTTATAGCTATTGCTTCCGCCCTTCAGACTGGACTTCTTTTGATTCTCCTGAATTGGATTGGACTGCGCCTCGGTAACTCGATCGGACTTGATACGCCCATAGCTCGTGCTTTGGTATATCGACAGCCTTTCGCGCCAATATCTAAATCTGCCCTTAACACGGCGCTAATTGTAGGCTGCATCGGTGGAATCGTCCTGATTGGATTGAGTTTAGCTTTCCAACCTTGGATGCCGCCAATGGCTTCAACAACTGCGTTAAAGATTGACCTCTGGAAACGCATATTAGCTTCCTTCTACGGAGGCATCACCGAAGAACTCTTGCTGCGACTGTTCGGTATGACATTGATGGCGTGGCTACTTTGGAAGATTTTTGAGCGAGACAAACCGCAACCCTCTACATGGATTTTTTGGCTGGCAATTGTGGCGGCGGCAATATTGTTTGGTGTGGGTCATTTGCCTGCGGCTGCCAATGTCTGGGCATTAACCCCGATCGTCATTCTTCGCACCATTACACTCAATGCCCTCTTAGGGATTCCCTTTGGTTTTCTTTACTGGCGTTGGGGATTAGAATACGCTATGTTATCTCATTTTTTTGCCGATTTGGTACTGCACGGAATTGGAGGAAGTTAGCAGGAGATGGAAACAATGCAATGGTACAATGAACCTTTACAATGGCATGAGGATAACGATGTTATCCATATTACCGCCGGCGCCAAGACTGACTTTTGGCGGCAAACTCATTACGGATTCATTCGCGATAACGGCAACTTTTACTACCGTCAAGTTTCAGCCGACTTTACAGCCGAAGTCAAAATTACTGGTTGCTATCGATCGCTCTACGATCAAGCAGGATTGATGATTCGAGAGAGCGAAAATATCTGGCTAAAGTGCGGCATTGAGTTTGTTGAGGGAGTGCAAAACGTGAGTGCGGTTGTGACACGAGACTATTCCGATTGGTCTGTTATGCCGCTGGAAGTGCCGCCTGTTTCCCTGTGGCTGCGGGTAAAGCGCCGAGCTGAAACGGTGGAAGTGCAATACTCGTTGAATGGGTCAGACTATTCAATGATGCGACTGGCATATCTAACTGAGTCACCAATCGTTCAAGTTGGGTTAATGTGTGCGGCTCCCCAAGGTGAAGGCTTTGCAGTCGAATTTGAAGGCTTTAAGCATAGTAAGCTGATCTAATAATGTGGATGGTAAAAAAACGATTTCTGCGCCACTCCATATATAAAATTAAAATTAGGGGTAAGTGCTTTTCACTTACCCCTACCATTTTTTTGGCGCTTTTTAACTTACTAAAAAATCTAGCAATAAATCACCACAAAAGCGACGCCATTTATGCTAGAAATATTTGTCGATGTTGAGGGTCAAAATCATAAATGCTCCGAGCAAATGACCTGCGCTCATGCAAGCCAGAAATGCCGGTACGCTAACATTGTTGAACAAAGAGGGGAAGGGTAAAGGCATTTTCGGCCCGACGTGGGGATACCAAATTCGGCGACTGAGAACTAGCAATGCTAAGATATTGCAAACAAACATCACTAGAGGCTTTTGCCAATTTCCTGATGCTGTGTCAGCCAGTGTCGATTCTACTACTGCCAGTAAATTTGAGTTAATCATCGTTGATGCTCCTATTTTTCATAAATTATCAGAAATGCTTGATGAGATTTCTTGCCAAAAATACAGCAGGGGCGATCGCCCTTACGCAATAAATATCTGTTGCTATTAATATTCACCGCGCCAGCTACAGCGCCCCCACCCGTAATCGTCGAATCACAGCAAGAAGTCTTTTAATGCCATTCAAAAGTAACGAAAGATACAAAGGGACAAAACCATACTCGCTGCCATTTGTAACTTTTAGCCTGTCTGGCAGTGGCGGCATTTACTCACGCTGCCAGACAGGAAACACACCTACTCATTACTGAGCAATGTAGGTAGGCAGAAAGTGGAGAATGTCGCGCAGAACGCTAAATCCAGCAGCATCCCAGAGCAAATAAGCTAAGAAACCGATCATCGCTAAGCGACCGTTCCAAAGTTCTGCTTGTGGGTTGAAGCCAAACAAGAAGGCATTCCGATCTTTGCCGTTGTAAGCATTAGCTGTAGGAGGCAGGTTAGTAGGACGAGTTTCCATGTTTTTACATTCCTTAACAATGTTTCGCTTCTCATGGTAGCGGCCTAATTTCTGCTTTGCTATCTGTCTCTAGGCCCAAGATACACACAAGTCTAAAGGAGGATTTGGAAACGGAAAAAAAAATGTTAAGTTTTGTTGCGCGAGATTTTTCAGCGATCGCCTGTATCTGTAGATACTAAATACAAGTGCAAGTTGAGATTGCTGCTGTGACAAGCCCGATCGCGCTGCCGCGACAAACAACGGCGCTTTTGACTCGTCAGTAGATTTGAGATTTGAGATTTACTCTACAGATGAATCTGGAAGCTCTAAAATTTTGGCAGACTCACGACTGTTGTCGGAAAGCAAGTATCCGTTTTTGAGCTCGCTCAGACTGAATCCGCGAAATCCTAGAAGCAAGAAAATTTAGTAAATTTAAACTCAAAAGCCGAACACATAGCGCGGGAGTTAATTAAAATAGGAGATAAACAGATCGATCGGGAGAAACAGTTATCGAAACCATCTACGGCCATCTTCAAGGTTTAAAGTCCAGCCAGCTCAAGCAACTCGAAAAGCTGTACCACCAGCGACTACCGGGCGATCGCATCACCACTGCAGAATTCGCCCAGCGCGTCGCCGCCATCAGCACGGAAATAGACAAACCAATCTGCACCTACATCAACCGCCGTGGACAAGTAATTCGCGTCGGCGTGGGTTCACCGCGGCAAACCCAGATTGCACCCTTAGAATTACCCCGGTATGGGGGAGGTCGCCTCAGCGGCATTCGCTGTATCGCTACCCACCTAAAGCCAGAAACCCCAAGCGAAGCAGCCCTCACAGCAATGGCAATTCAGCGCCTGGACGCCCTCGTTTGGCTGACACTGACGGGGGGAGGATTTCAGCGCCGCGGCGGCGGTGCGACTGGTTACATCCAAGAAACTTATCTCGCTCACCTGGTACCCCAGGGAGATCAGCCAAATTTTGAGTTCTCTGTTTTGAGCGCTCAGTTAGAACCAGATTCAACTGATGAAATAGAAGAGCCTTCAATTCCCAAGTCACTAATTCAAACTCCACACTTTCCCTGGAAAATATCAGAACCTCTGAATTTGGACGAACTCGCTGACCAAGACTTTCTGGATTTGGTGGAAGGACTCGAAGCAGAGTTTGAAGCAGAGTTTGTCGCTAAGCAGGTCGATGCAGACCAAGACAAAGTGCTGTTGGTAGGTGTAATGACTCAGCACATGACTCAGTTGGAGTTTGAGGACGGGCTGGCAGAAATCACGCGGCTGGTTGAAAGCGCCGGCGGTCAGGTTCTGCAAACAGTGCGCCAAAAACGATCGCGCCCCCATCCGCAGACAGTGGTCGGCGAAGGCAAAGTTCAGGAAATTTCCCTCACCGCTCAGACGATTAGCGCTAACCTCGTGGTATTCGATCGCGACCTGGCACCCGCACAAATACGTAACTTGGAAACTCAGATAGGTCTTCGCGTTGTCGATCGAACAGAGGTAATTCTCGACATCTTTGCCCAAAGAGCTCGATCGAGCGAGGGTAAACTACAAGTCGAACTCGCTCAGCTAGAGTATGCCCTGCCCCGGCTCAGAGGTCGCGGTCAGGCAATGTCGAGACAGGGTGGTGGCATCGGTACCAGAGGCCCAGGGGAAACCAAGCTAGAAACCGAACGGCGGACGATCGCCAAACGCATTTCTCGATTGCAACAAGAAGTAAATCAACTGCTGGCGCACCGCTTCCGGCTGCGGCAGAACCGCCATCATCACGATGTACCCTCAGTGGCGATCGTTGGCTACACTAACGCCGGTAAATCTACTCTGCTCAACCTGCTCACAAATTCCGAAGTCTATGCCGCCGACCAGTTATTTGCCACCCTCGACCCCACAACTCGACGGTTGACCATTCCCGGCACTGTCACTAGGGAACCGCTATCGATCGTCCTCACAGATACAGTGGGCTTTATTCGCGAACTGCCTCCTGCCTTGATCGACGCTTTCCGGGCTACCCTCGAAGAAGTCACTGACGCCGATGCTTTGCTGCACCTCGTCGATCTCTCCCATCCCGCGTGGCAGAGCCAAATTCGATCGGTCATGAATATTTTGACCGATATGCCCGTAACTCCCGGCCCAGCCCTTGTAGTCTTTAACAAAATAGATGCCGTAGATGGAGAGACTCTCGCCCTCGCCCGAGAAGAATTTCCTCAAGCAGTATTTATTTCGGCCGCCAAAGGTTTGGGGATGGAAACTCTCCGCGACAGACTAGCTCAGCTCATTCAATACGCCCTCTACCCTCGGTAAATACTTAAATATTCCTTTTGAATAGTTGACATGGGGGAATATACGTACATATACTGAGGACAGATTTAGTCGAAATATGAGATGATAAAAGAGTAGTCAGATTGTGCATGGCAAAGTACAATACAGCAGCTCTATTTGGCGAGCGGTTAAATAATTAATTCCCGGAGGCCGCGGTCAAGGTAAAAAGACTCTTTGTTAATGGCTGTAAGGGCTGTTGGTTCAGAGGTAGCAAAAAGATGTTGCTTAACTGTTGGTTAACTGTTGGTTAACTCTGTGCAAACTACCTGTCTGTGCAAACCTCTGTGCAAACCACGGTACGGGATGTCAAGGTAAAAGAGAATAATTTTATTAAAGTGTTTGGGCACTTACCTCAAGCGCTATACTATCTTTTACAGACGTCCGCGAGAGAATACATCTTATTGATTGTAAATTGATTGTAAGATTGATTGTAAGAACTCTAAAATCCTTGCCCGTCGTACAGCGCTAATCTCTAGGACTATTTCTATTTTTCGATTTTACCACTGTTTAACTAAATAGTTATGTGTACGCCACTGGCAAAACTAGCAATTGGACTCTCTGCCACAATGGCAACAGCGTTTTACTATCTAGCTGCCGCCCCTCCGGCAGCTGCAGTAGATGTCTGCGGTCCGGGAAATTATTCTACTGCCTGTGCCCCCACTCCGGCACCCACCCCAACGGCATCGGAGAGCCCATTGGCGACCCAGCCCCGTTTGTCCCAAATATACAGAACTACACCTTCGAGAAATGCAACTTCTATTCCGGAACCGGGTACTGCGATCGCAGTCCTACTGACAGGTGCAGGTATGATATGTTCCTGCAGAAAGCGAAACAATCAGGTTGGTCCGCAGCGCTAGGCAGGCTGATGACCAACCTGTTTGCCTTTAAAATGTCTCCGTTTTTTTTAAGCGAGGATATTTGTTTACTTAAATTTATATAAAAAATAAAAAGTTGTATAAAAAATAACTTGACACCTAGCTTGTGCGCTGCAAATAGAGCCAGATTGGGAATGAAGAAAGCGATAGCGACTTCAGTCAATCGATTTTAGATTTTAGATTTGAGATTTTAGAGGCGACCCCACGGATAAATGCTCTTTCTTGAGGATTTTCGATTTTCGATTTGGGATTGATTCCACGGATAAATCACGTGGCGGGTACCACCTTTGAAATTCCTGGTCAGGGTAAAAACAAGGAAGAAGGCAAATGCACTTCCTGGCAAGGGTTTTAGCAATGAATAACCTCCGGTGCAACAGATAAGGTTGCTATATGTTGCTATATATAATAAAAATTAAAATATAAAAATTAAAATAAGATTGGTTAAGATCAATGCTTCGCACAGTTTTTGAGAACCCACCGTATAATAAGGGTTTCAAGGCTCCTAGGCAAGTTTGCTACCAACGAAAAATCGAGGGTTTCAGCCTAGGAAGTAAAAAAAGTCCGCACTAGGGTTAAGATTAAAATTAAAAAATATTGTTATTGTTTGAGCGTCCCATGACCCCTAAAGTAGAAATTTACACTTGGAGAACCTGCCCGTTTTGCATTCGTGCCAAAGCACTGCTGAAACGAAAAGGGGTTGATTTCACAGAGTACGCGATCGACGGAGATGAAGCGGCACGGGATCAAATGAGCGATCGAGCCAACGGAGGCCGCACCCTGCCACAAATATTCATTAACGACCAACACATAGGTGGCTGCGACGAAATCCACAAACTCGATGCTCTAGGCCAGCTAGACCCCCTCCTAGCAGCAAAATGAGGCATTCCCTGTGGAATTTTCAATTAGCCCAAATTTTTAGGCGACCAATTCTTAATTTTAACTGACAATGAAATTTGCATTCATCATCGATCCCCTCGCGCGACTAATTCCAGGACACGATACCAGCGTAGCGCTGATGGAGGCAGCTCAAGAGTTGGGTCACGAAGTCTGGGCGACTCAAGCCAACGAATTAAGCGTCATCGGCGGCAAAACCTGGGCAATGCTCAGTCGGGTAGCCCTCACCCCAGTAAAAGTGGTAGAGGGACGCTGGGAGGCGGCTGAGGCTTGGTACCAGGTAGAACAGCCTACTTTGCAGCCTCTGGAAGCAATGGACGCTGTATTTATGCGGACAGATCCCCCAGTCAACATTCCTTACCTTTACGCTACTTACCTTCTAGATGGCATCGATCCGGCTAAAACTTTGGTAGTTAACAGTCCCAAAGGATTGCGGGCGGCGAATGAAAAGATGTATGCTTTGCAATTTGAGGGAGCGATTCCTGAGACAATTGTTTCTCAAAACAAGCAGGTAATTCGGCACTTTGTCGAGAAAAAAGGAGCAGCAGTTCTTAAACCCTTGGGCGGCAAAGCTGGCGAGGGGATTTTGTTTTTGGAAGCGGACGATCGCAATCTTAACTCCCTGGTCGAAATTAGCACTCAACAAGGGCAAATTCCAGTGATGGTTCAGACTTATCTGCCGGAAGCCAAAGAGGGAGACAAGCGGATTATATTGTTAAACGGCAAGCCGATCGGTGCTATCAACCGCATTCCCACCGGAAATGAATTTCGCGGCAACATGGCCGTCGGCGGCCGAGTCGCAAAAACCGAAATTACCGATCGCGAACTGGAAATTTGCACTCAGTTAGAACCAGTGCTGCAACGGGACGGACTGTACTTTGTCGGCATTGATATCATTGGCGGTTATCTCACAGAAGTTAATGTCACCAGCCCTACAGGGATCAGAGAAATTGACTTGTTTGAGGGCGTTAATTTGGGGAAACAAGTAATTGAATGGGTGGAGAAGGAAGAAGGAAAGCACGACACGGATTAGGACACGGATACACGGATTAATTATCGAGCGTTCCTTCTGATTTTGAAGTTATTAGTTATTAGTTAGTTGCTACCAATACCTAATACTTCGGTTACGCGGTTCCTGAACGAAGTCGCAGGGCAGCACAAGTTCCCAATTCCCAATTTCCAATTATTAAATTATGTCAAAAATTGGCGTTGCAGTAGTCGGTACCGGTTTTGGTCAAAAAGTACACATTCCCGGATTCCAGGCCCATCACCGGACAGAGGTTGTGGCTGTTTATCACCGGAATTTAGACAAAGCAAAGGATCTCGCCTCTACCCACAATATCCCCTACGCTTGCGACTCGATCGCCGATATAGTAGCCATCCCAGAAGTAGCGGGAGTCAGCATTTCCACACCGCCCTTTTTGCATTATGAAATGGCAAAAACCGTCTTGGAAGCAGGCAAGCATTTATTATTAGAAAAACCCACAGCCCTGACAGCCAATGAAGCCAGGGAACTTTACCGATTGGCAAACAACGAATCTCAAACCGATTTTAAAAATGGTGGTTCGAGAGCAATTGCCACAATGGACTTTGAGTTTCGCTTCATCCCCGCATGGCAAATGCTAGCAGAATTATTGGCAGCAGAATATGTGGGAGAAAAGCGTTTAATTAAGATTGATTGGCTGGTGTCGAGCCGCGCTGATGCGAGTCGCCCTTGGAATTGGTACGCGCAAAAAGAGCGAGGCGGCGGCGTTTTGGGCGCGACAGGTTCTCACGTTTTTGATTATATTAGCTGGCTGTTCGGCGCGCCCCAGAGGCTTTCTGGGCAATTGATTACAGGAATTTCGCGGCGGCCAGATCCGAATGATTCGGGAAATTTAAAATTAGTTGATGCAGATGATTCTTGCACGTTGATGTTGGAATTAGCTGGGGGAACGCCTTGCCAAGTTTGTTTGAGTTCTGTTACGTATCAAGGGCGGGGACACTGGGTGGAAATATACGGGAGTAAGGGTACGTTGGTTTTAGGAAGCGACAACCAGCAAGATTACGTCCACGGATTTCGCTTGTGGGGTTCCCAAGGTGGAGAACCTTTAGCTGAAATCAAAATTCCTCAAAGATTGGAGTTTCCTCAAGTTTATCCAGACGGGAGAATTGCACCGTTTATTCGAGTAGTAGATAGGTGGGTTGAAGCAATAGATGCCGGTAAATCCTTGATACCGTCCCTCAGAGAAGGGGTTTACTCGCAGTTGTTGATGGATTTGACCCAGGAGTCGAATGCTACGGGGACTTGGGTAGATTTACCGAGTATTGATAAATTTTTGGGCACTAAGTAAAAACTCCCAAAGCAATCTCTCGCACTCGATCGCACCCCAAACCCGATAAACTACAAATAGAGAAACTCAATCCCACCCTATATCCAGAGTCGGTAGTTGTCAGTAACTCAGGGCTAAAGCCACGCTCGCTTGTAAGAGCGATCGAGCAAGCTGTACTGACCAGCCTAAGCCTTAACTGGCTACGTTATTTAGGTCACGACACCCTGGGATGCGAAGCTAGTCCCTTGCTCTGTCGCTAGTAGTTAAACAGCCTTAAAGTCACTGAGGCAGTGCTGCCAGCCTAACAAGCCTCTATAACATTGGCGAAGCTAACATTACCCCGCAAGGGAGATCGAGGCAACCATACCTCACCAGAGGGGCAACCATACCCCTCTACCCCGCAAGGGGATTCAAAGCGATTGAAATCGCCGGGTCGTTTTCCTCTCAGGACTAAAGTCTCTGAGCTTCCCACTTACCGAGCTTTTTTGTGAATGGCGCGCCCTGAAAGTCCTTGCCTCAGTATAGCGATCGCTCGCCTGAGAACCGCTGGGGCAAACCATTTTGCCACTTGGGTTCTACAAGCTCCCTATCCCAGCGGGTACGTTCACCACGATTGTATGTGGCCCGATACCCTATCCCAATCTTGGAAAGCTTGGCAGGAAATGTTTTCGCCCTCCGGGACAATTCACGAATTGCCCCTAAATCCTGATGGCAGTTTGGTCTCGCCGGAAAACAACCAGAATATACTGGCAGAAACTGAACAACGAATACCGACGCCCTCTGTGCCCCTCCACCTCGGTCAAGGGGGGTGGGGCGACAAGGGGGATCAGCATCCGCCTCGGCCACCGGCAAGCTACAGCAGTCGCCTGATGCAGCATTTGGGGATTAATCTTTGGCAGTGGCTGTTTGAAGGGCCGATTCAGGGTAGTCTGCAGGAAAGTAAAGGTATCGCGATCGGGCAAAATCTACCCCTGCGAGTGCGCGTAGACTTGCGCGAACCGTATTTAATTGCTTTACCTTGGGAAATTATGCAGCCTCAAGCTGGTCAACCAGCAATTTCTCTGTCGCAGCAATTGCTTTTTAGCCGCACTACCAGCAATGTTGAACCTTTGCCACCCCTGCATCCTGCGGAGTCGCTCAACATTTTGCTAGTTTTGGGACAAGCAGAACCAGGCGGCGGTGCTAATTCTCAATTTTCCAACAGTAATAACGGTCATTTGCAGTTGGGAGAAGAAGCACTCGCCCTAGCTGGCATTCTGGAAAGTGCTTTTCAAACCGACGACAGCGGCAAATATTTTGACATCAGCGTTCCGACTCGCGTCGATACTCTGATCGAACCTACTCCGGCGGAACTCATTTCTCGGCTGGAAACGCAAGCTTACAACATTCTGTTTTACGCCGGCCACGGGATACCGGGCCCCGACGGCGGTTTGCTGTTTTTGGGGCCGGAAACGGCGATTAATGGCACTGAACTGGCTCAAGTATTAGTTCGGTGCCGCGTGACTCTGGCGGTGTTTAATGCCTGCTGGGGAGCTCAGCCGGCGGTGGAGAGGTGGCACTCAACTAACGGCCAGCAACAGGCGATCGCCCGCAGCAGTTTGGCTGAGGTACTGATCCATCACGGGGTGCCTGCGGTGTTGGGGATGCGGGACTCGATCGCCGATCGCGAGGCCCTGAGTTTTATCCAAACTTTTGCCCAAGCTTTGGCCGGACGGATGTCGATCGATCGGGCAGTCGCCGTCGCCAGACAGCAGTTACTGACGCTCTACAAGTTCAATCAACCGGCTTGGACGCTGCCTGTGCTGTATATGCACCCTGAGTTTGACGGTCAGCTAACTGAGCCGGTAGATGACCTGAAAACTGAGTTGCCTTTAAATTCTTCTACTTGGCTGGGACGGTTGCCGTCTTGTGCTTATTTGCGGGGGCGCGATCGACCCAATGGCAAATCCACCGACTCGAGCAATCAGGTTTGGCCCATTCGCGCGGGTATGGTTCGAGTCGGACGCTGGGAAGAAAACGACGTAGTGATTCGAGAACAGTGGGTTTCTCAAAAACACGCCGAGATTTTCTGCCGAAACACGATCGGAGATAGCCGGGAAGAACCTAGCTACTTCCTGCGCGATTTTTCTCGCTACGGGACTCTAGTTTTGGGATCTGAGGGATGGCAGAGAGTTCACCACCAAGAATTGCTGCTACGCAGCGGGACTCAGCTAAAATTTGGCAGTTCTCAAGGTCAGATTTTTGAGTTCACTATTGAGGTTCCTAAAACTTCGGGCTACAGTGAGACTGATTGCGGAACGAATTAAGGTGCGGGTGTAGCTAATGAAGACAAGCGGCGAGTAGCACAGCAAAGTTCTAGGCGTTAAGTCTCCAGTCTGAATTTAAGAGAGTTACTCACCACTGATAGCTCGGCACTAGCTCTTGGCACAGTCCCCCCTCTGTCTTTTCCTTTTCCCACTTAGGTATTACATCATGGCTACCCAATCTACTGATTCTGAATATTTTCGCGATTCTCAAACTCAGGCCCAGATGGAACTTCTCGCCACAATTGTTCAGACTGATGTTGCTTACCCCTGGAATCCTGCACAGCTTGAATCGGAATCTTATTTAACTGCCCTAGAGCAGGAATTTGCGCTATCTGATTCATTCAGCGACAGCGATATTGCCCTGAAGTCGCAAGTTTTATTCTCGCAATTAGAACAAGTTTGGCTGACGACTGCTCTGCAAAAGTCTTTGCGCGAGAAATTTGCTCGCGTTCCTCAAGATTTTTTGGCCAGCATCGCTCAAAGCGTGCAAAACGCCACTGTTAAGTATCAATCTTTAGCTGACCAAATGGTAGAGTGCGTCTTAGATATTTTGCCTCAGTGGGCTGAGGAAGATTTGCAGGTGTTGGCACGTCCTTTGGCTTATGCCATGCGAGATGTGGATTCGGAAGGGGGAGAATTAGTGATGGCTACTAAAAGACCTTGGGCCCAATTGTCGGAAATAGAACAAGCCAGAGTTAGTTTGGCTGTCGCCCGCTATGCAATCTCGCAATTAGAAATTGCTGATTAGTTTTTGGATGGCTAAATTTTTGTGCTGCGATCGCGGTAATTTTTTTAAATTAATATAAAATTAATCTACCTTTAGTTAGATGTCAAATTCGTCTAATTGTTAAATCCTAGGGATTGCTATAGTTTGATATAGCAATCCTATTTGATTTGTAGACAAGATAATTTTTTTTGAACTATAGCAAGCGGGCCCGACGGTTAGAACTGGGATGTGGCAGCATTTTCAATCAGCTTTTTATGGGCGGCGTCGCAGAAACGGCCCACAAGAAATATTTTTTATGGTGAAACAGGCCCGAAAGCCTGTTGCTGACATTGCTGAAATCCTTGCCGAAGATTGCTTTTGACCCCTCGCCTCCAGGATACCCGCCACGTGATTCATCCGTCCAGAAATAAAAAACCTGTCTCCGATGAAACTTGCCCCCCTAATTGATCCGTGGGGTCAATGCTAAAATCTAAAATCTAAAATCTAAAATCTAAAATCTAAAATCTAAAATCGATTGACTTCTCTCCTCGGTAACTAAAGCCTTATTTCTTCTTGCTTCTGCTATATTTTGCCAGGTTTGGACTCGCTAAGCAGTTTGGCAACAGCAAGCAAGATGAATTATCATACAATGGTCAGAATGTTAAAAAATGTAAATATACTAATGGGGGTGTGTCGGAATTTTCAACTGAATTAAAAAGTGGACAGCAGGAAACCCTTACTGTTGCATGCACGATCGGGACTTTAAAATTATTTTATGACAACTTCAAGATTTGATTTTCAAGACTTGAAACGCCGCTTTGGGCGGATTTCGCGGGTGCCGATGGCAACGCTAGTCGTGTTGGGGGTGGTTGCTTTCGCAGGTGCGATCGCCGCAGCCTGGTTTGGCCGTGAAGGTACAGTCAGCGGTATTTTTGCCACAATCAACACTTGGCAGCAAAACCCGCCTGTGTGGCTGCAAGTGCCTGCTACGAGCAAGATGTATTTGTTAGTGCCGACTTTTGTGCTGGTTTCGGCCGCTTTAGCTGCAATTAAAATTTCGCCTCAACCGCAGAAATGGTCGCGCGCTGTAGTAGTTGCAATAGTTCTGGCTTTAACCATTCGCTACGTTTTATGGCGATCGCTCGCTACTCTAAATTTAACCGATCCCCTCAACGGTATCTTTAGTTTGGGGCTGTTTTTCCTAGAAATGTTACTGGTTTTTAACAGCAGTATTCAATTGTATTTAATGCTGAGAATGAAAGACCGGCGTCGAGAAGCCGATCGCATGGCAGTTGCAGTGGAAGCTGGAAACTTCACCCCGCCCGTAGATATTTTTATCCCAACTTACAACGAACCGGCTTTCATTTTACGGCGCAGTGTAATCGGCTGTCAAGCCTTAGATTATCCCAACAAAAAAGTATATTTGCTCGACGATACCAAGCGGCATGAAATCAAGTTGCTAGCAAAAGAACTGGGATGCGAGTATATAACCAGACCCGATAATATTCACGCCAAAGCTGGAAACATCAATCATGCCACAGCCCTAACAAGTGGAGAACTAATTGTAGTTTTCGATGCAGATTTTATTCCCACTAAAAACTTTTTAACTCGCACAGTTGGATTTTTTCAAAATCCCGAAATCGCCCTCGTTCAAACACCGCAAAGCTTTTACAATCACGACCCCATCTCCCGGAATTTAGGTTTAGAAAATGTGCTCGCGCCGGAAGAAGAAATCTTTTATCGGCAAATTGAAATCATCAAAGACAGCGCCGACAGCGTAGTTTGTTGCGGTACATCTTTTGTTGTGAGGCGAAGTGCTTTAGAAGCAGCGGGAGGCTTGGTCACAGATTCAATTTGCGAAGATTATTTTACCGGAATTCGGCTGTCAGCAACCGGATATCGCTTAGTTTATTTAGATGAAAAATTGAGTGCTGGTTTGGCGGCTGAAAGTATAGAGGCTCATCTAAATCAAAGGCTACGCTGGGCGCGAGGCACACTTCAGGCATTTTTTATTGATTCCAATCCTTTAACAATTCGCGGTCTCAGATTCGTACAAAGGCTGTCTCATTTGGAAGGATTGTTGCACTGGTTTACCAGTTTAACCAAGGTTTTATATCTGTTGATACCTTTAGCTTATTCATTTTTTGGCATAATTCCTTTGCGGGCAAGTGCGCGGGAATTGCTGTACTTTTTCCTGCCTTACTATTTGGTGCAACTGACTGTGTTTTCTTGGCTGAACCGCAGATCGGGATCGGCTTTGCTTTCGGATATTTATTCGTTCGTCCAGTGTATTCCTTTAGCGGTGACGGTGGTGAGTTCCATGCTGAATCCGTTTGGGAAAGGGTTTCAGGTGACGCCAAAAGGAATGGCGAGCGATCGCTTTCGTTTTAATTGGAATTTGGGATGGCCTTTGATTGTCTTGTTCGCAGCTACAGCAGTCAGTTTGTGGCACAATTTAAACATTAATTTAGTTAAAAATGTTGGCACCGTACAGTCAATATCAGAAAGTGCAGATTTGTCAAAAGGCCTGGGTTGGGGATGGATTTGGAGCGCGTACAACCTGCTGATGCTGGGGATTGCCTTGCTGATTTTGGTGGATATTCCTAAGCCGGACATTTACGAATGGTTCAATTTACGCAGGGTTGTACAGCTGAATATTGGCGGTCAAAGTTTTTGGGGTGTAACCACTGTAATTTCGGAAAGTGGCGCGGAAGTTGCTTTGACACAGTGGCCAAGTTTTGCGGTGAAAAATAAAGGCAGTAAAGAGAGTTTTACAGCAGCAGACATTTTGCCAAAATATGCCGTTCCGACAACTTTATCCCAGGGTAAAATAAAAGCGCTCCCTCGCAGTGCGACAGTCAAAGCAAGGAGATATGTAGGGCCGTCTGTTGTTGAGTTTGGCACTGAGCGTCCTTTGGCAAAAGGTTTGATTGATTGCGATTCGGCGACTTTGGAAATTATGGAAGAGAACTGTTTTATTCCTGTGGCTAAGATTGAGTTGGTGAGCGATAAATCTCAGTGGGAGTCGAGTTTTCGGGATGAAAAAGAGTGCAGTTTTGCGGAATTTCCCACTGTGCGAATTGCGTTCGATCGCCTGAACATTAGCCAGCACCGCTGTTTGATCGAAATGCTGTACTGTCGCCCGGGCCAGTGGCAGCGCCAGGAAACTCCCGGAGAATGGCGCTCGTTGTGGCTGTTGTTGAGAATTGCTTTGAAACCGAGGGCTGTTTTTGAGAGGAATAGGGCAGTTAGGGCGATCGCAGTTTCGCAACTTTAGATCGAGTTTCCATCCCGCGCGGCTTGCACCAAACCTTTATCGCGCTAACAAAAAATCCCATCAAGCTGCCCCCGCCAAGGAACAATGGTAGATTTTATAGCAACCGCCAAGACGGTTAGGACTTGTTAGGAATGAGAATTAAATAACTTAGAATTTTGATGGTTCTTGTGGGATGGGCGTCCCGCCCGTCCAGAAAGGGCGGGCGGGACGCCCAACTCACAAACTTGTGTAAATTATTTAATTCGCGATCCTTAATGGCTGACACGATTGATTTTATTGCTTCTTCCTTCTTCCTTCTGCTAAGCTGTTGCGCGTTTAAATTGCATATTCGGGACGGGCTCGCGTGCCCATCCCACAATAATTTGAGTGATTTTTGACACACAATTTAAATGGAGAACAGCTTATACATAGACAAATGACCAGAACTTGTTTTTTAATTAATCGGCACAAATTCGTAACCGTAACTGGTGCGATTTCCGGGTTTAACAGTTACTAATTGAACTGCGCGATTACGATCGCCCGAAGGTAAAAACCGAATCGGGCCCGATGCTCCTTTTGCCGAAAAATCTGACGCCGATAACGCTTGTTGAATGCCTGTACGAGTCGGATTGCGCTCTAAACCGGCAATTAACGCGATCGCCGCATCGTAGGCTAAAGCTGTGCGCCAACTTACTTCAGCATTCCAAAGTTGTTTGGATGTTTGGGGAAAGTTGGACTGCGGATCTGCGAGAATGTGCCAAGGAACAGCCAGCACCATATCTGTTGCTCCTGCGCCACCTATTTGCAGTGTTTTAGCAGTATAAGCACCGTCTCCCGCTAGTAATGGCAGCCGTTTGGCGTTTACTTGCACTACTTGCAAAGCTTGGTCGATCGTGGTTGAATCGGATGCTAACAGAATCACTTCTGCTCCTTGGGCGATCGCACTTTTAACGCTATCGGCGGCATTAAAATTGCCATTAGCAAAGTCAAATTCCAATACTATTTGTCCTCCATCTCCGTAAACAGCCGTCGTGAATTCATCTTTTAAAGATTTGCTGTAACTGCTAGCAGAATTAAAAAATACAGCAGCTTTTTGCTTTTGCAATTTTTCCACCATATAACGGGAAAGAGCATTAGCTGCAAACCGATCGCTCGGCACTGTCCGAAATATATTGTTGGCAACTCCTGAGAGCTGCACTGACGTACTTGTTGGAGAAATTGCTACTAATTGTTTTTGCTGGTAAATCTTGCTAGCTGCTAGCGTTGTATCTGAACCAAAATGCCCAATTACTCCTATAATCTCCGAATTATTTGCTAAAGCAGTAGCAATTTGGGCAGCCATTTCTTGGTTGTTGTCATCCTTAGCAATTAGCACTTTTAATGGAGTCCCGCTAACGCCGCCTCTTTGGTTGATTTCATTTTGAGCTTGAGCTACGCCCCGCAGAATTTCTAGAGCCGCATTGATATCGCCTCCAATGGGAACTGCGGCGGCAATTGTGTAGGATTTCCGATCGCCGATGCGGGCGTTGTTGAGGTAAATTAAGGCTTCGGGATCGTTGCGATTGGTTTTCAGCGAAGCTTGTAAATCGGAAATAGCTGCGTTATAGTTGCCAGATGCGATCGCCTGTACTGCTGTTTGTTTGGTTGTTGTGGCTTGCTCTGGAATTAACACTTTTTGTCCGGCACTCAGACGCTGCTCAATTGCCTGATCTGACTGCGACGAATTAGTCGGAGGCTTGGGAAATGTCGGATTTTGGGGTGATAAACCTCCGAGATTGATGTCGCCTCGGCTTGTCAGCCACCAAATACCTGCACCAGCTAGCCTGATCGTAATTAGGAGGGATAAGATGAGAACAGCAGTTTCATTTTTTTGTGACATAATTTTACATTTTTAGATTTTTGAAATAACGAAGTCCTTAGTCATTGTCATTAGTTATTAGGAGCAAGTAAAAAACCTTGATCGAGGAGAAAAAGTGATTTTAACTTGGCGATCCCGAATTGATGTATGGTGCGTCAGATAGGGTAATTTTATCTATCAATTGATGCTTTCGGAGCTGAGGCACCATGCAAGCCTAAAATCCAGTAGTCACTACTCCCTTATTATATGCGATCGCCCGGACATGATATAATTCAGTAACATTGGCCTAGTAAAAATAGCGATCGCACTGTTTAGTCTGAATGCCTTCAAGGTGGTTCCACCAGAAAAGTGCAGGAATTTTTATAAGTTACCGATTCAAAGATTAGTGAACCCTACCCTGCAAGAGCGCCACTTCCTCCATTCCCAATTTAGTTAAGCAGGCAAGAAATGATAACTGGTGGATTAGATAAAACGCTGAGTGTTGGAACTGAATTATACAATCTAAGGTGAGTAAACCTGAGAACTACCTTGAATAACACCTAGGGGGTAACTCTTCATTCCTGTATTTAGTTACAAATTTTTACGTTAAAGTTGGGTATATATCATAAACCTTTCAAAAAAAGCTTTTCTTAATGATATCTTTATTTTTCTCCGCGAGTGGCAGTGGGAGGGAGGCTGTAACAGCAAAGGGTTGGGTAAAATAATTAAAGTTTGTTGAAATTTATAAAAATAGCTGCAATACTTTGTAATGTAAAGAGGAAAGTTGAAAAATATCTAAAGACAAACTAATTGGATTGCGATGTCGCTAAGGTAGTATATATGACGGTTTGTCACCGAAAAAGAGTGTTAAGCTCAGCTAAGCTCAGCAAAAGTAAAAGCTCGCTATTTCATTAAGTTCGATCGATAACAAAGGCTAAGGTAAAGTTCATGGCAAACTCAGTTTTAAATCAGCCAAAAGCAGCAGGAGTGCAGTGGCAGCCAAAAGATATTATCCGCGGCTTAGTGTGGAAAATTGCGATCGCAACCTGGCTGTTAATGGCAGTAGGCAGCGCCACGCGAGTCATGAATGCGGGGCTCGCTTGCCCCGACTGGCCGCTGTGCTACGGTCAATTAATACCTGCAGCGCAAATGAATTTGCAGGTATTTCTGGAATGGTTTCACCGGTTGGACGCAGCAGCGATTGGCTTGAGCGCGATCGCACTTTTAGGACTATCTTTGTTTTACCGCAGCAGCCTGCCAAAATGGCTGCCAATTGCGAGCGCCGGAGCACTATTTTTAATCGTTTTTCAAGGCGTATTGGGCGGCTTGACAGTAACACAACTGCTGAGATTTGACATCGTTACCGCTCACTTGGGAACAGCTTTACTATTTTTTGGCGCCCTGCTAGTCATCGGTTTCATGCTGACTCCCTACGAAGCTACAGGAAATGTCGGCAAATTGGCTTGGGTAAGTTCGATCGCAGCATTATTAGTTTACCTGCAAAGTTTGCTAGGAGCATTAGTAGGCTCTAGATGGGCACTGCACCAATGTTTGGACTCCTCAGAATTGTGCTCGGTAATGAACAGCCACATCGCCGGTATCGTACCAGCTACAGCAGCGACTTTAGCCGTAGCAGTCATGGCTTGGCGGCAGCCTGCACTGAGTCCAAACTTGCGAAAACTGGCTAACTGGGCGAGTGTTTGCCTCCTTGCTCAATTAGTTCTGGGATTAGCAACTTTCCGGCTGCACCTTCAGGTAGAACCGCTGACAGTCGCCCACCAAGCAGTCGGTGCTGCTTTGCTGGGAACCCTGATAGCTTTTAGTGTTTTAGCTTGGCGCGATCGAGTTTTATCAGCTTGAGAGTAATATCATGTCCGGTAGCATCGTTATTATTATAATCCAAGGTCTTGTAGGGGCGGGTTCACCATGATTCTCGATAAAAGCCAACAGTTTAATAAACCCGCCCCGCCCATACAAGCACCAATCAACCGGACACTCTCTAAAACGCAGATTTATCTATTCCTTGAGTAAGAGAGGGCTGATTTATCTCTCGTCGGTGGGGGCGGGTTTATTAATCCTTTTAGCTACTGCAGATATCTCTCGTAAAACCCGCCCCTACGAACCAATGACAACTAACTGACAACTGAAAACTAACAACTAATAACCGATGCAAGAAGTTCTTACAAACAATAGCCCCCGTCTCCACGAAAACTTTTCGCAAGTCGTGAAAAGTTACTATCAACTAACAAAACCCAGAATTATTTTACTGCTGCTAATCACGACATCAGCAGGAATGTGGATGGCGGCCAAAGGAGAAGTAGATCCGCTATTACTGGTATCAACTATTACTGGAGGCGCTTTAGCTTCTGCGTCGGCGAATACGATTAATTGTGTCTACGACAGTGACATCGATTATATTATGGAGCGCACCCGATGGCGGCCGATTCCTTCCGGGCGTGTCAAGAAGCGGGATGCTTTGATATTTGCGATCGCCCTAGCTACAATATCCTTTACATTGCTCACAGTTGTTGCCAACTTATTAGCGGCATTGCTAGCAATGTCAGGCATCCTTTTCTATGTCCTAATTTACACCCACTGGCTGAAGCGTCACAGCGTGCAAAACATCGTCATCGGCGGTGCAGCCGGGGCGATTCCCCCGCTTGTTGGGTGGGCTGCGGTTACGGGAGATTTGAGTTGGGGTGCGTGGCTGCTGTTTGGGATTATATTCCTGTGGACACCGCCGCATTTTTGGGCATTAGCAATGATGATTCGCGACGAATACAAGGAAGTAGGCGTGCCGATGTTACCCGTAATTGAGGGCGACGAAGAGACAGCCCGCCAAATTTGGATTTACACGCTATTGATGATTCCTGCAACTTTGCTGCTAGTTTATCCCCTGCATTTAGCGGGCGCGGTGTATGCGGGAACAGCTATTTTCCTGGGTGCTATTTTTGCCCAAAAAGCTTGGTTGCTGTTGCAGACTCCAGAGGATAAGATTGTTGCGCGATCGCTCTTTAAATACTCTATTCTGTACCTGATGCTATTGTGTGCGGGAATAGTCGTTGACAGTTTGCCTGTGACTCATAATTTGACTACTGCTGTTGTACAAAATGTGCAAACTTTGATTAGTGCAGTTGTGATGTAGTCTGCTTTTAGAGCCCCGAATTCTTAGAGAATTTGGGGCTCTTGGTATATTGTAAAATTTAAAGTGGAGGAAAGTTCTGATGGCTGAGAATACTGTGAAAGTAGACATCTCATTTCAATCACTGCTGGAAGCTATTTCGTCACTGGGAATTGCTGAAAGATACAAGATATGGGAATTTTGGGAAGCTGAATTATTCCCGAATGAGGACGATTCTCCAGAAGACATTGCCGAAATTGAAGCGGCCCGTGCTGATTACAAAGCTGGAGATTACACAACTTTTGATCGATATATGGCACAACGGGCAAATAAATCGACATGACTTACACTATCCTTGATGAACCTTTAAAGACAGTGACAGTTAATTTTAAAATCTTAACTATGCTCATAATAGATGAAAACCCTATAGAGGCGCACTGGTTATGAACTGGAAAGCACACATTCACTCAAATCCTAAAATTCTCCTTGGCAAGCCTGTAATTAAGGGGACACGAATATCAGTGGAGTTCGTTCTAGGGCTATTTTCAGAAGGTTGGACGCAGCAACAAATTCTAGAAAACTACCCAACGCTTAATGCTGAATCTCTACAAGCTGTGTTTGCTTTCGCGGCGGAGTGCCTCAAAGAAGACGTATTTTACACGCCTTTACTGTTTGCTGAGGCAAGTTAATGCGGTTTCTGGCAAATGAAAACTTTCCACTACAGAGTTTACGAATTCTACGACAAGCGGATCTGAAAGTCGCTTCTGTTACCGAGGATTCTCCAGGTATTGAGGATGCCGAGGTTTTGGCTCGTGCGGCGGATGAGCAACGGGTGATTTTGACCTTCGATCGCGATTACGGCGAACTCATTTATCGTTTGCGGCTGTGATCGCCAAGAGGTGTCATTTATTTGCGGTTTCGTCCTCACACGCCGGAAGAACCAGCATCAATATTGTTAAATTTATTACAGACCGAAGGATTGCAATTTGAGGAACGGTTTACGGTGGTGGAGCGCGATCAAATTCGTCAACGCCCCCTACCGTAGTTATTGCCGCAAGCAAGTAATTGTGTGGATTGAGGCAGGCTTTGGGTTTAGCAGTCCTTAATTCACCCTCTGTGTGTTACACTTATAATACAAATTTGACTCACTTATGATCCTATGAAGCTCGAACGTAAAACACATAGAGATGGCAACTTACACCCTAAAGCATTTAATTGTCTAAAACTTCTCGATGAAAGCTTTACCTATCATAACGATCACACCCAACGGCATCCGTTCTCAATCTACAGTCGCTCAATACAGAAAGTAATGCAGTCTTTCAATGCTGTTCTGGATGAAATCGATCAGATTTCTACAGCTTTGTTTAATGCTAATGGAGATTTAGATTATCCTTTAAAGAAGCTGCCAGATTTACAAAAAGAATTACTACACGCCTTACAATCTCACATTGATGATTGCTACCGTATTCTTAAAGTTATTCACCCCTATAATAGCAATGTCAATGAAATATTTGTAGAGAGTTGGTTGGATAAGGTCAAACACCCTGGGTATAAAGATTTTCATAACGAAATCAAGGGATACAGAGACTCATTTGCTCCTATTGTTAATAAGATTAAACACAATGGTGGTCAATTGCGTCCCATAATGATGTACTCAAGGGGACGTGGCATAGTTGCACGTACGGTAGATAAAGGTATTCAAATTTTTCCTAAAAATGCTCGTATTGTTGGGTATTTTCTAGAGGGGATGCAACCTAATGGGCGTATAGGCCCTGATTGTGAAATTCATCTCGATGGTATAACCGCTATTTCTTTAAATCGTGACCTACGTTATCACTTTGCAAATCTCTACCGAGTTGGTGATCATTTGAGGGCTGCAATTGCCAGAACGGTTCGTCACTTTCACGAAATAAAATTGCCTCGCCATGTCGCTTTTAATGATACCGCATCCCAATATGATATAGAGTCAATTGCAGAACGCGTCAGTAAGCTGCCACCTCTATTCTTTGAGAATGAGTTTTCTAAGAAAACACCAGATATTAAGTTCCACCGTCATAACGGGAATACAGATTTGATTTTGGAGGTTCCTGGTTCTCAGTATATGACTTGGGAGGGAGAAGTAATGATCTATTCTGAAATACAAGTAGATGCTGTTTGCCCTTACTATCAACTTCCTTACAGGTAAGCCAGAAGCGTTTGTAATTCTATAGTCGCAATGCCTAACAACGAAATAAAATTGTCTAGGTTGGGTTTCGTTCCTCAACCCAACCTAGGCGAATTTTAATTTTTAGCCTTAACTTAACTGTATTAGTTCATCACCAATTTGGACTAAAAACCAGGAGCGATCGCCCATCAACGTCCTAATACAGCCACCAGTTGCGACATCCCACACTTTAATCGTGCGAATGATAAATTAGGTCTTTTGGGCAATGATATAAACATGATTTTGAGGATACTGGTCATATTCGAGATGGCGGCAGGTGCAATGATGCTCAACCAGAATTTGCAGGAAAGTATCTACACCCAAAGTGCTGTAATCAAAGTCTTGACCTTGAAATGCTCCCGAAACCTCGCTGCTTGTATGTCCGCCGCCACAAGTGAACAGGATCACTCCATTGGGCTCAAGCGCATCGGATAGCTTTTGTATCACAGGCGCTTGCTTGTTGATTGGTAGATGAAACGTGCTATCCCACGCTGCAATCAGGCTGTAAAGTTTCGGCGGCAGCCAATCACAAATGTCTTCCCGGTAAAACGTGATTTCTGGATGTAGCTGCTGGGCTAAATTGATCATTTCGCTAGAAATATCAAGTCCTTCAGGCTGAAATCCATGCTTGGATAAACTGTTAATAAAACGTCCGCTACTTCCACACCCGACATCAAGTGCTGCGTGCTGCTTAGAAGTAAATTCGATCGCCCGTTCTAATTGGGCAATCCCGTAGGTTGAATCTTGATGCTCAGTTTGCCACCATTGGGCAATTCGGTCGTAGCGGGCCGATGTATCATTTGGCTCCATAGAGTGACCTCATAAGTGTCGATCGACATTTTCAGCGAAATTAAAATCTTTGTGTACGCCACACGCAGGCTATCCTAATGCCCCTAATGCTCTCAATGACGTTGTTAGCACCATCCTTGTGACTCCGCGCTTTGCTTTGCCTCCGCAGCTTATCGAGATCAAATTCATCGCTAAGCTGTTACGCATTTAAACCACTAACGAGGTTTGTATACTGCGTCAGTTATAACACTTACTGCACAAGGGAAACACTTTTCTTTTGTACTGACGCACCCTACTATCGTCTTTTAAATGCCCAACAGCTTAAGGTTTAGCTACTTCTAAAAATTGGCGTTGCATATTAGCGGGAAGATTTTTAATTTTATCAAAGCTGAAAACCCTTATTTTTTTGGCGGGCTCTTCAGCCCACCCCATAAGATTCATCCCAAAATTATGCAAAGCCGAAAAGAGAAGTGCGATCGTGTCTTGTCGGGCAAATCGAGACAGGCAAGGTTTTGGAGTTGCAGGCCGAAAGCGTCTATTTGCTTGGAGGCGTAAGGATTAGGGGCTTCGATTGGAACAGCGGCTGAAACCCCCGTTTTAGTTCGGAGATGAAATGCTCTACAGCAGGCGATCATTACTTTAGGTAGACGCAAGAGCCGCGCCAGGAAAGATACATTTTAAAGAATCTGTTGTTTTCATTACACAACCCCTTATTAGAAAAAGAGTTTCAGCGGTGAACTTAATATCTGCAGAGGAACTCAAAGCACTGGTACAACAATCTCCGGGATTGTGCGTATCAATTTATATGCCAGTCGCTCGCTCAACAGAAATTCAACAAAATCCGATTCGGTTCAAAAATTTAATCAGAGAGGCTGAACACAAAATAGTAGAGTACGGATTTGACAAAAAAGAAGCTGGGGAATTGCTAGAGCCAGTCCGATCAGAAGCAGCGATAAAATTTCTGCTGATTTGAAACAAGCTGTTTCGGCTGCTTATTTTGGACGGGGCGATCGACTATTTGTGGCTCTTGGCGTTCAGCAGTGGGGTAGTTTTATTCCCGATACAAACGCGGTGCAAGTCCACCCAGATGCAGAATTGGGCGACGAAGATTTGTTGAATGCCGCAGCAATTCAAACTATTCTCAACGGCGCAACAGTTTACGCGATGCCGCCGGAAAAAGTGCCGGAGGATGCATCTTTAGCTGCTATTTTTCGCTATTAATTCACGAGGTTTAAACCAATGGAATCTAGTTCAATGACAAATTCCGACAAACAAAACCAAAGTAGCAGCGGCGATACCGAACGCTGGGCATCTTTAATTGGTGGCGGGGCGCTGGTGCTTTTTGGTTTGTCGCAGCGTTCTTTGAGAGGTGCTTTGCTGGCGGTTGCGGGTGGTGGTTTAGCGGCGCGCGGTCTGGGGGTTGTGGAGGGTTTGCAGTCGGCCGCAGATCCGAATCAAAGCATTAAAGTTGAAAAGACGGTGACGATCGACAAACCGGCTCATGAATTGTACCATTTATGGCGCAATTTTGAAAATTTGCCTCGGTTTATGAAGCATCTCAAACACGTTACGGTAATAGATGAAACACGTTCTCACTGGATTGCTAGCGCGCCAATGGGCAATAGTGTGGAATGGGATGCAGAGATTGTCCGCGAAGAAGAAAATCGCTTAATTGCTTGGGCGTCTGTGGAAGGGGCTGATGTTGACAATTCGGGTTTTGTGCGCTTTCAACCGGCACCAGCGGGACGCGGTACTGAGGTAAAAGTTGTCATCGAATACAACCCTCCGGGCGGTGCAATTGGTGCTGGTGCTGCTAAACTATTTGGCGAAGCTCCCGAACAGCAAATTGCAGATGATTTACGTCGCTTTAAGCAGTTGATGGAAGCTGGGGAAATAGCGACTACGGAAGGTCAACCTTCGGGCCGCAAGTAAGTATCGCACTTTTGGTGGTAAGCCCTTGTAGGAACACGGCGACTGTAGGGACTTAGGACAAGCCCATAGGTGTTCAACTTAAGCTTTTTGTCCACCAGTCCTCCCGCCCACCCGTTAGTCCGCCAGGGAATGAATTCCCTGTCTCATAGCTAAAGTCCTCTCAAAGAGGACTGAAAAACTCATTAGTCGTCTTCAGACGACTTTAGCTTTGAGGCAGCCAGGGAATGAATTCCCTGTCTCATAGCTAAAGTCCTCTCAAAGAGGACTGAAAAACTCATTAGTCGTCTTCAGACGACTTTAGCTTTGAGGCAGGGGTTTCAACCCCTGTCGGACTGTGGGACTATCGGTTGTACGTTAAGTTGACACCTCTGGACTCTTGGAGTGTCCCTACGACACGAGCGATCGAGCGGGATTTCCTTGAGTACAAAACGTAGAGTTTGTGCTCTCAAGCTATTTGTTGTTTACCGGATTAGCTGATGTCATCTCAAGTGATTTTCGGAAATGCGGGCGCTGAAGGTGCAAGTCGGGGCGGTTGGTTTGCGGGTCACTTTATGACGCCGGAAGATGACCCGCGATCGACTTCTGTATTAGAGGTAAAATGGGGCACTCACCCCGCCGGAGATTGTAGGACTCAGTGGGCGGTAAATGCGGCAGCCACGACGCTTTCTATCCTGGTAAAAGGCCGGTTTCGCCTGCAATTTCCAGAGCAAGAAATCTTGCTTTCTCGCGAAGGAGATTATGCTCTCTGGCTGCCGGGAGTGCCTCATTATTGGTCTGCCGAGGAGGATTCGGTAATCGTGACTGTGCGGTGGCCTTCCCTGTCGGGAGATAGTTCTGGAGTTAAGAATTAACTGTAATTTCGGGAACCAAAACGCGGCCGCTATAACCTGCGCGCTGGTAGCGATCGATCGCCTCGGATGCAATAACACCCGCTTTCCCACTCTCCACCAAGGCTACGCAAGCACCGCCAAAACCTCCGCCCGTCAGCCTTGCGCCGAAGACTCCGGGGATTGACTGCAAGATGGCCGCCAGCGTGTCTACTGCCGGCACCGAAACTTCGTAGTCGTCGCGCTGACTGGCGTGGGAAGCATTCATTAACTCGCCAAAACGTTTGGCTGACAAAGATTTTACTGCTTCTAGCACGCGGTTGTTTTCGGTAACGACGTGGCGCGCTCGTCTTCTGAGAGGTTCCGGTAATACTTCGACAGCTTGGGGATCGGTTATATCCCTAAGAGCTTTAACTCCCAATATCCGGGCGGATTCCTCACACTCGGCGCGCCGCTGGTTGTAGCCGCTTCCGGCTGCTAGTTGGTGGCTTTCGCCACTGTCAATTATTAAAATTTCTGTGTTTGCGGGAAAAGGTATCGGGCGGCATTCGAGGCTGCGGGTGTCGATTAATAGCATGGTGTTGGTGTCTGCTAAACTCGACGCCATTTGATCCATGATCCCACAGTTCAAGCCGGCATATCGGATTTCGGCTAGCTGTCCGATTTGAGCTAGGCGCACGTCGTCTATGGGGAGGTTCAGCAGGGCGCGCACTCCTCTGAGGGTTGCTATTTCTAAAGCGGCGCTGCTGGACAAACCGGCTCCGATCGGCACAGTCGAGGTAATGTAGAGATTTATTGGCGGTATTTTGTATCCTTCTTTTTCTAAAAGTCTGAGGCAGCCACAGATATAAGTGACAAATTTTTGCGGTATGGTATCGTCGTCTGAATAATTTATCAGTTCGTCATATTCTGCTGAATAAAAATGGTGGCGATCGTCGCTGCTGAAGCCGATTTGTACTGTGGTGCGCTGGGGAATCGCTGTTGGAAGTACAAATCCATCGTTGTAGTCTGTGTGTTCGCCCAGCAGGTTTACTCTGCCGGGGGCGCTGGCTGTGGTTTTGGGTAATGTACCAAATACTCGTTGGAATTTCATTTTTGGGGAAGTGGTAATTGGTTGTTGGTTATTTGTTATTGGTTATTTGTTATTGGTTATTTGGAAAAACAGCTATCCGTGTATGCGTGACTTACGTGTTGTGCTGTTGGTAATTGGGAAGAAATAAATTTATTTTTTATCGTTTGTCCTTATTATAGTGCCCAAGTTTTTTGGTTAATTCAACCCCTGTTAACAAAAATAAACATGACCGTAGGTTAGGAAAAGATATAGACCTGTGATAGAATGACAGGCTAAGATTTCTCCAAAAATTCAAAAAATGCGATCGACCAGACCCCGGAAACAGTTTGCTCAACATTGGCTCAAAAGCGAGAAAGCCTTAGATAAGATTGTGAAAGCGGCTTCTTTGGATGGCGATCGCGTCCTGGAAATTGGGCCGGGCACGGGGATTTTGACTCGACGCTTGCTACCTGCGGCTGAGTCTGTTGTTGCTGTGGAGATCGATCGAGATTTGTGTCTCAAGCTAGCCAAACAACTCGGCAAAACCGACAATTTTTTATTGCTGCAAGGCGACATCCTGGAAATGGACTTAGAGGCTGAACTAACAGCCTTTCCCAAATTCCAAAATCCCAATAAAGTTGTTGCCAATATCCCTTATAATATTACCGGCCCGATTCTGCAAAAACTGCTGGGAACAATCTCTGTTCCTGCTGCTAAACCCTTCGATGCGATCGTGCTGTTAGTGCAGAAAGAAGTGGCCCAAAGGCTTTACGCTAAACCGGGTTCGACAGCTTTTGGCGCGCTGTCGGTGCGGGTGCAGTATTTAGCAGAATGCGAGTTAATTTGCGATGTGCCGTCTAAAGACTTTTTTCCGCCGCCAAAAGTCGATTCTGCCGTGGTGCGGCTGCTTCCCAGACAGATAGAAACTCCGGCGGTTAATCCGCGCTATTTGGAGAATTTAGTTAAGTTGGGATTTGGTAGCAAGCGCAAGATGCTGCGAAATAATTTGAAAGGGGCTGTGGACTTAGATAAACTCGTTCAATTGCTAGAAGAGTTACAGATAAATCCTCAATCTCGCGCTGAAGATTTAAGCGTGGATCAATGGGTAAATTTGAGTAATAATCTTATGTGCGAGGTTTGAAGTTCAGGATTGTGTTAGATACCCGAATTATTAAATAATTCGGAGATATGGGTGTTTTTTTTTGTCAAGACTTTTACCTGTGACTACTAACAGTTGAATTTAGGTTTTCTGGGATTTCTGAAAGGTTTATTGCAGGCTAATCGGAATTTTAATAATAAATTCTGCACCTTTCCCCGGTGCAGAAATACACTGCAATTCGCCTTGATGTCTTACTGTGATAATTTGATAGCCAATAGATAATCCTAATCCCGTGCCTTTGCCTACTGGTTTAGTGGTAAAAAATGGATTGAATAACTGGTTTTTCACCGATTCGATTATTTCTGGCCCGTTGTTGCTAATTCGGATTTCTACCACTTCACTGTCTGAAAGTTGGGTAGAAATTTTGATGAGGCGGCTATCAGCTTCATTGGCTGCAATCGACTCGCTGTGGCTGTCATCTTCTAAAGCATCAATAGCATTAGCCAGGATATTCATAAACACTTGATTTAGCTGTCCGGGGTAGCACTCGATTCGGGGTAAATTGCCATATTGTTTGATAACTTGAATATTCGCCAAACCGGGCTTAGCATTCAATCTGCTTTGCAAAATCATCAGTGTGCTGTCAATTCCTTCGTGAACATCGGCTACTTTCATTTCTGCTTCGTCATGGCGCGAAAAAACTCGCAGCGACTTGACAATACCGAGAATGCGCTCGGCCCCGTTTTTCATAGAAATTAATATTTTTGGTAGATCATAGATAATAAAATCTAAATCTACAGACTGGAGTTTTTCTTTAAGTGTGGGTAAGGGATTCGGATACTGTTCTTGATAGATATTCACCAATTCTAGCAAACTATCGGCATACTCGCGAGCGTGAGTAACATTCGCGTAAATAAAGTTAATCGGATTGTTGATTTCATGAGCAACCCCAGCGACCAATTGCCCCAAAGATGACATTTTTTCGCTATGAATTAGCTTTGATTGAGCCTGCTTCAATTCAGACAAGGCTTGTTCGAGTTGTTGAGTTTGAGTCTTTAACTCTGCGGTGCGTTCTTCAACTCGAATTTCTAATTCTTCTTTAGCTATTTTTAGTGCAGCTTCGGCTAATTGGCGCTCGATAATTTCCGATGCTAGGAGTCGGTTTGCCAAGGCTAAATGTTGAGCTTGAGTCTTTAACTCTGCGGTGCGTTCCTCAACTCGAATTTCTAATTCTTCTTTAGCTATTTTTAGTGCAGCTTCGGCTAATTGGCGATCGAGAATTTCAGCTTCTAGGAGTCGGTTGGCAGATTCTAACTGTGCGGGACTGGGAAGTGCTAGGGCTTGAGGGATTAAGTCTACCAAAAGTATGGCTGTAGCAAAGGAAATAAGGGCAGTAATTGCTTTCATTGTTCCTGAAAGCCAATAGGTAGGATGCCAAAGTGTCCAGAGTTCAAATATGTGAGTGATGCCACAGGCGACGATAAAGGCTCCAAACAGGGCAAAGATCCAATTAAATGGCAAATCTTCGCGTTTGGAAATAAAATAAACCAATGTAATTGGAATCGAAAAATACGCGAGTGCAATGATTGAATCTGAGGTAAGGTGAAGCCAGACTAACGGGGTATGCCAGAGATAGCAGTGGCCGTGAGGAATAAATGGCCCGGAAGTAAAAAAAGTTTTCCACATTTCCTGCATAATATTTCCTTTGAGTTGTGAGAAAATGGACTCTGACTGGTGTCAATTAATTTCAACCAGGGGTTTCTTTCACCTGCGGCTTAATCACCTATGCGTTCATATTCTCTGCTAGCTTCAGCAAAAATCAATCTGTATCTGGAAATCATAGGCGATCGCCCCGACGGATATCACGAACTGGCGATGGTACTTCAAAGCATAGATTTAGCCGATCGAATTGACTTACGCGCGATCGGTACGGACACGATTCGCGTGCGTTGCGATCACCCACAAGTCCCTCCTGATAAGAATAACCTGGCCTACCGGGCGGCCGATTTGTTGGCGAAGCAATTCCCCGATGCTTTGGCGAAATACGGCGGAGTCGAGATTGCCATTCACAAGCAGATTCCAGTGGCGGCGGGGCTTGCCGGCGGTTCGGCCAATGCGGCGGCGGTTTTAGTCGGGATGGATTTGCTGTGGCAATTGGGACTTACTCAGTCGGAGTTGCAAGAGTTGGGGGGAACTTTGGGTTCGGATGTGCCTTTTTGCATTGCGGGAGGTACGGCTTTGGCAACTGGTCGCGGAGATCAACTGTCGCCACTGCCTGATTTGGGTGGCTTTTTTGTGGTTTTGGCAAAGTACCGCAACCTCAGTATTTCTACGGCATGGTCGTATCAAACTTATCGCCAGCAGTTCAGTAGTTCCTATTGTGCAGCGGAAGATTTGGTGTGCCGTCGGCAACGGCTGCATTCGGGCCCGATGGTGGGGGCGATCGCCCAAAAAGATCGATCGAAAATTGGTCAATTGCTACACAACGATTTAGAAAAAGTTGCTTTACCTGTGTACCCGCAGGTGTTGCAGTTGCGGCAGGCTTTTGAGTCGGCGGGGGCTTTGGGAACGATGATGTCGGGTTCCGGGCCGACGGTGTTTGCGCTGGCAGAGTCTTCAGAGCAGGCTCAGCAGGTTTTGGAACGGGTTAAAAGTGCGATCGCTTCTCCAGATTTGGATTTTTGGGTAGCACAGTTTAGCAATACTGGAATTCAGATTTTTTCGGAGGGAAACGAGACGAAACCGCCGATTTCGAGGGTGTAACTCGAAGAGGGTGCGATCGCCATCGCCCGTTAAACCTGTCTAACAGGCGAGGGTAAAGATTAATCTAACTTTTCGCAGAGTCTATTGAGATCGAAGAACTGATAATATGTCATGCAACACCGATTTTAGTTTTGGTGAATTAACCAGAAATCTAAAATCTAAAATCTAAAATCTAAAATCGCCATGACTGATTTAACTAATCCAAATTCTACTTCTAAACCTCTTAGTTCGGCTGGAGATGCAACCTCTGCATCTTCCACGCCGCCGACAATTTTGCGGTGCGTGATGGGTTCGCTAATCGCGGGCGGGTTTGCGGCGGCTTTGTACGCGCTAACTTTGTCGATCGTCCAAACTTTTGCAAATTCCCCGATTCATTCTGACAATGTGACTGCGATTAATATTGGCGCGGCTGTGAGAACTTTAGTTATGGGGATTGTGGCTTTGGGTGCGGGTGTTTTTGCTTTTGCATCTTTGGGTTTGATGCTGCTGGCTGTGCAACTTGTGATTCAAAAGTTGCTGAAAAAAACCACAGGTTGAAGTCTACCAGTTGCCAGAATTTGGCTACACAAACTTTCATCCGCAAGGCAAAGACTGAATAGTAAGATCGAAGCAATGGAATTATTTACGATCGGGCACTCCAATCTGAGTATTGAAGCGTTTGTTTTGCTGCTGCAACAACACGGAATTACGGCGGTTGCGGACGTGCGATCGCATCCTTTTAGCCGTTATTTACCTCATTTTAATAAATCCGAAATTAAAGTTTCTCTGTCAAGTGTTGGCATTCAATATGTTTTTTTAGGCAAAGAGTTGGGCGCGAGACCAGAGGATTTAAGCTGTTACGATACTAGCGGTAAAGCTTTATACGATCGCATAGCAGCAACTCCTCTATTTTCCGAAGGAATTCAGCGCTTGCTCAAAGGCGCAGCCAATTATAAAATCAGTTTAATGTGTGCGGAAAAAGACCCGATTACTTGTCACCGGACTATTTTAGTTTGCCAAAAACTTAAAGTCTTTAATTTACAAATTAATCACATTCTTTCCGATGGCAATTTAGAATCGCACCAGCATTTAGAAGAAAGACTTTTGAGCAAGTTTAACAAAGGCAAAAAAAATAATGAGCCAATTCAGCTAAGCTTGTTTGAATTAGAGCCTCAAGTTAAAGAGGAAATAGTAGATTTAGAAACAGCTTATTATCGTCACGGATTGGAAATCGCTTATGTCACAAAAGAAAGCAATTAATTTATTTACAATTGGTTTTACTCAAAAAAGTGCCGAGCAGTTTTTTGATACTTTGATGAAAGCGGGAGTCCGCAGGGTGATAGATACGCGGCTGAATAATGTATCGCAGTTGGCGGGTTTTGCTAAGCGGAAAGATTTAGAGTATTTTTTGCGAACCATTGGCAATATTGAGTACGTTCACATTCTGGATTTAGCGCCAACTCAAGATATTTTGGATGATTATAAAAAGAAAAAGGGAGATTGGGATGTTTATGAACAGAAGTTTTTGGAGTTGATGGGCGATCGACAAATTGAACACAAGGTTTCATCGGATATTTTAGACTGCGGGTGTCTGCTTTGTAGCGAACCAAAACCTCATAATTGTCACCGCCGCTTAGTTGCTGAATATCTCAGCGAGAAGTGGAAAAATGTCACAATTAATCATCTTTGATTTAGTGAAAAGATTAGATAATGGTGGGATGAATCTAAAATCTAAAATCTAAAATCTAAAATCTAAAATCGAATGACTCGGATAATTTGTCTCGCTAATTCCTGGAAACGCGGCGACAGGTGCATCGCCGGAATTAATGAACTTCAAGGTAAGTGGGTGCGTCCTGTTTCCGACTTACCAGAGGGCCAAATTCCTAAAGAAATGCGGCAGATAAATAGACTTGAACCCGCGTTGTTAGATGTTCTAGAAATTCCTCTGGCCAAGACGGGGCCGGACTTTGGCTTTGAGTGTGAAAATCTTTCTGTTTTACCGGGAAAATGGCGGCAAGTAGGGAAAGTTCCGCCAGCATATTTGCTGAAATATTGCCAGAGTCAAGAATATATTTTGCACAACGATTTGCGATATGTTACGGTGGCATATATGCAGTCTTTGCCAAGGTGCGATCGCCTAACTTTGCAATTAGTCAAAGCAGTAAGATTTACGGTAAAAAAGCTAAGTCAAAGATTTGAAGGTGGTAATAAATGGGAAGGATCTATTGTCACGCAGCATGGTCAAAGATTGACTGCAACAATTACAGATCCGGTGTTTATTAGAAAGTTAGAATTGGGGTATCAACCGCAAAAAGCTTGTTTGGTAACAGTGAGTTTGAGTATGCCTTGGCGGCCCGATGATTGGGAGGGAGATGACCCTTGCTGGAAGTTGATTGCGGGTGTGGTAGAGTTGCCGGAAGATGTTGTTGATGATGAAATTTAGTTTTGACCCAAATGGGCGATCGATTATTTATTTCTTTTTATTTTCCGCAAAAACTCTGTTCGTGCTATAATTCTGCGGGACTGTAGCAGGAAGGGGTGCTTTTTAATGAAAGCAGAATTTTATTTTGACTGTCACAAATATATTTGCAGTTTAGTTCAAGTGGATTTTGTCAAAGAATTAAAAATAAAAAATCATCAAGGTTTTGTTTTGGCTGTTAAGCAAGGACAAAAGATTGGACTTTTGGGAAAAAGTCGTCATAATGCTAAACAAGTTGATGTATCTAAGCCGCATTTTTATAATGTAATTAAAGCGGCTATGAGCGCTTTGGAATTAGAGACTAAAAATGAGGTTATATTAGAGAGAAATCGCACTCTTGCTGATGCCGAAGAAATGATTCAGCAGCAAAACCGAGAAATTCGCGTTCTCAACGAACAGATTAGAATGCTTGTGACTAAGGTTGAGGAATTGTCAAGGGAAAAGCAGCAGTTATCCATGCAGCTAGTAGACAAGGAAATCAGAGAAACTGCAATTAGTCAAGAACTTGATGATTTTCCTGCTTTCGAGGAAGACTTAGTGGCGGCGGAAATTGAGCAGGAGCTTGAAGAAACTGAAATTAGTAAAAAAATCGAAGAATTGTCGGTTGAAGCTTCTGGGTTGGACGTGCAGTTAATAGAAAATCTACCGGATTATGAGGGAATTGAGGAAAAGCAACAAATGACCGAAAGCGATGTTAAAAGTGTCACTGTAGAAATTAGAGAAGAAGTAGAATTTCAAGGAGGCGAAACAGAAATTAAGCGACTGCCTAAAAGAGGTTCCCAGAGAAGGATGAGAAAGAAATAATGATGATATATCTTTTCTAGAGTGTGAGGCGCTATTTATAGCGAAAATGTGCGCCATATACACGCTAAATATAGAGTTGATGCGTATCTATTGTGCATCTTTTATTCCTCGCTATGTGGCAAATTTTCTCTAATTATTGTCGGAAACCAACTGACGGCTGCTATTTGTCCGATCGCCCTGCTTTGTTCAATAAATCCGGGTACTTCTGCGATCGCCAAAAATGGAAAAGCTAAACTTTGAGCAGCACGATCGTATTTTCCCTCTACAAGCTGATATAGTTATAAGGTTTGCCCGCGCTATCTCCAAAGTTCGGGAACGCCAAGGGGAGAATAGATTGTGAACTTATTTAGATAATAATTTGTGTAGTCAGACTCTACACCAAAATCCGGCGGCGGGTCTGTTTCTAAGTCAAAATTGGTGCTTCTGACTAAAGCTTAATTCTGGATGTAGAAACAGGTATCCGGTTCGATTTCTAGAAGCGGATTTTTACCGGATAAGATTAGGGTGTAGAGGAGGAATATAGGGAATAATATAAAGTTTTGTGACAATTTTCCACACTTGTGCTATTTGCCACATTTGTTCCTGCGAGATATCCTGCGCCCAAATATGATATAAAGCCAATCGGATTAAATGGGGATTTCCACCCACAAAATGTATTAGTTTCTCTAAATCCTGTATTGGCAAATTCAATCCATGCCGAAGTGCTAAATCTTGCACTTGAGCGCTGGTAAAATCAGGTATTTCAACTGACAGCCCTAGATTAAATGGGGATTGATTGATATTGAGGGGAATAGAAACTTCTGTCGAGTGTACTACTACTAACCGAAGTTTCTGCCAGATATTACTATTGCGATCGCCATACTTTCCTTTTTCGTACCAAGCTCGCAGCAGACTAAAAAAGTCAGAGGCAATTTCGGGGTGAGTGAAAAGGCGATCGACATCATCTAAGGCGAGTACCAGCGGTGAATCGATTTGAGCTAATAAATAATTCTCAAAATAATCGGTGGTGTTATAGTTGCTACCAAACATCTCATCCCAATAGTCTGCTAGTTTGTTCGGTAGCTTCAAGCTCCGGCTCACGCAAGCACAAAACCATTGCAAGAATCGATCCAGATTGGTGAATACTTTTTCATCAGCCAGCTTGAGATTCAACACCACTGTTTGATAGCCCTGTTTTCTCCCCCGTTCCAGGATTCTTGCCATCAAGGAAGTTTTACCCATTAGTTGGGGAGCTTTGATGCGAATTAAGGCACCAGGTTGCAAAATCGCTTCGCAGGTGCGAGATTCAATGGGAGGGCGTTCTACATAAAACGCCGAATCGAGAGGTACTTGACCCCCCGGTAATTCTGGCTTTACATCTACACGATCGGGTTCAACTTCTTTAATCTGAGTTTCTGGCCAAGA
Organism: Microcoleus sp. B4-C2; assembly: GCF_036705265.1. Lineage (NCBI taxonomy): Bacteria > Bacillati > Cyanobacteriota > Cyanophyceae > Oscillatoriales > Microcoleaceae > Microcoleus > Microcoleus sp. B4-C2. Next base: position 4,772 of record NZ_JAUBUB010000061.1, on the reverse strand, counting down.
ATAATCAGAGGGATCCAGAATTAGATTAAAAGCCCTGAAATAGCGCTTGAGGGTTTGCTTATCAACGGTAGTAGAGCCATTATTGACCCGGAGCAAGGTATCTACAGCTAAGCCTGTGCGATCGCTCAACTTTTCAAGAGTGTATCGGTAGCCACTGTTTTCTTTAAATTCCGCCTCTGATTTCGCTTTCTGAAGTTTGTTCGATCCTTGAGGGGTAAGGATTACACCGCGCCTGCGTCTGTATTTAGGCTGATACATGGGGTTATTCAACTTAAGCTAGCGTACATTTAACTTTTAAATTGAAAAAATCTAGGAACAGCTTTCCATTCCTCTCCTTTGCACCCAAAATCGTTGGCCATCCTACGGTATTAGCCGGGAACTTAAGTAAATAAATAGCTTAAGAGCCGTTAGTTAAGCTAAACCACAGAAATAATAGAGTATTTTCCCTAATTGTAAGAAATTTTTCCGAATTTGAGCAAGTTTGGCTCATGAGGTTGCTAAATTGGCTACCCACCTAAAACGGGACATTTTGGTTATAGACCCCTTTCTCCAAAGAAGTTTATTGTCCCGCCATAGAAGGGTAGCCACTAAATTTTCCAACTTTTACACCCCTACGGGTGGTATGGGGTGGGAATTTGAGGAGGAAAAATCCTTAACTTCGGATCTTAACTGCGAAAACTGCGATTGTTTACAGCGAGGAGAAGAGGCAGACTGGACTGTAAGCTTGTTCAGCCAATGCTCTCCTAGTGAAGGAACAACTTGATGCTAGATAAAGAAAGCTTGACAGAGAATGTAACAACGAATGTAACTCTCCACCGATTTCGTTCCCTGATCGCTCAAAAAGCCACAAGTGAGACAAAGTTAGACGAGCAACTCCTATTAAAATGCCTGTCTCAAGGCGACAAAAGAGCATTCTGGCAGTTATGGATATGGCATCAAGATTATCTCTACCGTTGCTGTCAAACATGGATGGGAGGCGATCGGGTAGAGGCAGAAGAAGCACTGAGTCGAGCAAGGCAAAAAGCCTGGGAAAAAATGCCTTCTTTCGCTGGCACAATTACTTATCCTAAAGCTTGGCTGGCTCGACTAACCCATAACATCTGCATGGATATACATCGAGAACGCAAGAAAGGTGCAAAGGGTGTCGAGAACATTGAAAATATTTCCGAAGATGAGGGAATTGGTGGTAGCAGCGAATCACCCGAAGCTGCCATGCTCCGTCAGGAAACGAGCCAACACATACGCCGTGCTATTAATAGTCTACCTGCCAAACTGCGAGACCCTTCCATTTTGCGGTGGTATGAGGAGATGCCTTACCGAGATATTGCCAAAAAATTGGCTCTTTCTGAAAATAATGTGCGGAAACGCATCCAACTGGCACGAGAGATTCTGCAAAAGCAGTTGCACAATTATCGTTTAGGTTTGGATACGGCAGAAGTCGAGGAACCGAAGTCGGATGAGCCGGCGACATCTGGCTGCGAAAAGTTGAGGGTAGAAGAGTATGTGCAACAGCCAATTGATTATAGGGTAACAACTACTTATCTTGATTCACTGTTACATACGAGATATAGCTCATCCAGCCTTTTGAGTTGGAGATAATTCCGAAATCTTACAGAATACAGAGCTTTTCAAGTCTGATTGTAGGGGCGAGTTTGGTACGTTGTTGCGCTTTAGCGCTCTTATGAAAACTCAGATAAGAGCGCTAAAGCGCAACAACATACCTTAAAAGGAAAGTGTTGCCGATATTGGGGTGCATTTACAAGCCATTAACTATAATAGGTTTACTCCAATATGTCTAGAGTCACTGCTACTTGCCTGGTACAGCTTAATCAGCCTACCGGGGTGGAAATGAATGCTTATCTAGTTTTAGATGAGAAACTCACAAGGCAAGATATTAAGCTTAAAACATTAAGTAAATACGTGGAGCAGCATCCCACGGGATGGAAGAAACGAAGGGAATTAGCCGAACTGCTATATGCAATGGGCAACTGGCAGCAAGCAGTGGAAGAATATCGCCAAGTGCTACAACGGCAACCTCAATTAATTGATGTGAAATTGCTATTGGGAAAAATCTTGCAGTTGATGGGGAAAGAGACAGAAGCAATTGCAGTTTATGAAACGGCTAAAAGTTTATCTGACAACGAAGCAGTCGGACATCATATTAATGGATTAATTGCAGTGTGTCGCCGTTGTATTGAGCAGGCGGCGGTGTCTTTTGAACAAGCAACATTCCTAGAACCAGAGAATACGGCTCACTGGCTGGCTCTGGGATTGATTTATTTGGAAAAAGAAGCTCCGATTGCAGCGTTGCAAGCTTTTGATAGGGTTTTGCAACTGAATCCGAATGACGTTGTAGCTAATAGTCACAGCTATGATGCGTTGATGATGTTGGGGAACTTTCAGGAAGCGGAACAACGTTTGCAGCGAGTGCTGGAGGTGTTTCCCCAGGATTTGCGGAGTCTCAAACTGCTGGCGGATAGTCGCTGTGGTACGGGATTAGTTGGGGGTGAGGAAGGTAAGCGGACAAAGCAAATGATTCAAACGATGCTGCGAATTGCTCCCAATGCTGCTTATGTTCATGATTCGCTGGCGCAGTACCACCTGTTTCGCGGGGAGTGGAAAAAAGGGGTAGCTGTTTTGCAGGAGTTTGTTGAACAGCATCCGCTTAATCTTGGTGGCTGGTATTTCTATGGGCGATGTCTCTTCCGCACGGGGAATTCTATTACTGGGGCGGAAGCGATGCTGAAGGCGTATCGGTTGTATCCCAATGATGGGGAAATTTATCGGGCGCTGTGCGAGATTTTACCTGTGGCGGGGAGAGGAGATGAGCTCAAACCTTTGGTGGAAGAGATGTTGGAGCGGTTTCCAGAGCGCTGGAGTGTGTGGGCGACGGCGGGACGGGTGCTGGTGGAACATTTTCAAGATATGGAGCGTGGATGTGCGTTGTCTGCGCGGGGAATGCAGCTACAGCCGCAGTTAGCTGATGCTTGGTTCCGACATGGGCGGGTGTTGGCGCTGGCGGGGCGACACCGGGAGGCGGTGGATGTGTTGGAGCAAGGTTGGCAGTTGTTGTTAGAAGGGGGGGGTTGCTTGCAATCTGTACCTGCGGCGGTGTGGTTGGGTGAGAGTTATCGGGTTTTGGGTGAGGAGGAGAAGTGTCGGGGTTGGTTGGAGAAGGGGTGCGTTGGCGCTCTGGAATTGATGAGTTTTAATCCCGGTGTTGCACATTACTGGTGTGGTAGAGCGTTGTCGGGGTTGGGGGATGTGGCGGGTGCTGTGCAGAATTATCGAGATGCGCTGGGTCAGCATTTGTTTTATCCTGCTCGCGGGGAGGTTAAGGAAGGTTTGGAAAGTTTGTAAATTCTTAATTTGAAAGGCTTCTGTTTTTATAGGTTTGTGGGTGCATCTATCTACCCAATAAATCCTAAAACTCAAAAAAATCATCAGAGCGAATTCCGTTCATTCGTAGAAGAAACACTCAAACAATGGCAGGTGTCAGGAGTGGCGATCGCGATCATCCAAAATGACCAAACCATCCTCTGCGAAGGCTTCGGATTAAGAAATGTAGAGGAGAATTTACCCGTCACACGGGAAACCGTTTTCCCCATTGCCTCTTGCACCAAAGCCCTCACCGCCATGACTATCGGCTTGCTAGTGGATGACGGTCAATTAGATTGGGATCGATCGATTCGAGAGTTTTTGCCCAACTGACAATTGCAATAGGAAACCTATTTTTTTTGAAAACAATCGGTCAACCCTTTACTGCGTGTGGGGTTGACCGATTGTTGTTGTCCCGTCAGGTCAAGCTTTGGTGTCAATAAGCTGAAATATCTCTGTAGGCAAACCGAGCCAAAAGCTTAAATTCAAAGGGGTTCAGGATTTTCGTTGCCCCTTGAACCCAATCGGCCCTTCTCCAGCATAAGTCATGCTGCCAGTCAGAGTTTTACCACCGTCATCAGATTTTAGGTTTAGTTCGACCACATTTTGGTTAGCGCGGGAACCGATCACCCATTTGCCTCCTGGATTCCAAGGTGCAGTAGCCCCTCCCCATTGGTTCTCAACTGTGTAAGTATTACTGTCAGAGCGGGTAGCTCGAAAGCCAATCGGCCCTTCTCCAGCATAGGTCATGGTGCCGTTGAGGGTTTGTCCGCCATCAAAAGACTTAACATTGATAGCGACAACGTTCTGGTTAGTGCGACCACCGATCGCCCATTCACCTCCTGGATTCCAAGGCGCGGTAGTCCCTCCCCATTGGTTCTCAACCGTGTAAATATTACTAAAGAAGGTAGCTCGAAAGCCAATCGGCCCTTCTCCAGCATAGGTCATGCTGCCAGTCAGAGTTTTACCACCGTCATCAGATTTTAGGTTTAGTTCGACCACATTCTGGTTAGTGCGGGAACCGATCACCCAATCGCCTCCTGGATTCCAAGGTGCAGCAGCCCCTCCCCATTGGTTCTCAACTGTGTAAGTATTACTGCCAGAGCGGGTAGCTCGAAAGCCAATCGGCCCTTCTCCAGCATAGGTCATGGTGCCGTTGAGGGTTTGTCCGCCATCAACAGACTTAACATTGATAGCGACAACGTTTTGGTTAGGACGACTACCGATTACCCATGTACCACCTTCATTCCAAGGAGCAGATGAGCCACCCCATTGATTTTGCACTTGGTATAACGTCATAATTTTCTTGATGTAGTAATATCAATACTCCGGACAGTTTTTAAGCAGCCAGAGTACCATAAGACAAGACTGAAGGAAGGTTAGGGTGATTTAAA
>NZ_JAUBUB010000060.1:37573-40256 GCF_036705265.1 Microcoleus sp. B4-C2 | reverse complement strand
CGCCCGTCCTTTTTGGACGGGCGGGACGCCCATCCCACTTTCAAGAGTGGAAGTTATTTAATTCTCATTCCTTAGTTAGTACCAACTTAAAAGCTGTACAAAATGTGCAGTAAGACGATCGAATAAAAAAAGCCCAAATCCACAGGGCAAAATCGATTCAGTGAAGTAAAGCTATGTCCGAAAGTTCCTTTGATAAAACTAAAAACTGCCCAAAATATACCGAATGTCAAATTGCCATCTTGGTTTGATTCCCCCATCTTGGGGGCGATCGCTAAACCCACCTTTTGGTTAATCTTAGCATTGCTCCCAGTCTGGGCGAGTTGGCAGATTTGGCAACTGTTACGTTTTTACAAAAAATTAAGGATTAAGTAGGTAATAGCAAAAAACACTAAGCTGTTGCGGCCTTTAAATTGTATGTCCAAAAAAATCAAAGTCTTGTGGGGAGTACGGGTTGGGCGTCCAGCCCGCCCTGAATATACAATTTAAATGTGCAACAGCTTAATATCCAATCGATAATTTTCGGGGCGAATTTTTACCAACAAGAATTGCCCAAAAACTACGCTCTCAAAAACTCCATCCCAATGGCAAATCGCCATCTATTTTTTTCAAAATATAGCAATCCTCGCATCAGTTGTAAAAATATGTAGGGGTAGTGCTAAGAGTGACTACCCCAGCCTGCATCGGGGCAACCGGGCGTTGGTTTTTCCCTACAAGAATTACACAAATCATTTAGGATTGCTATACAAGAGTTCAAGGTCGTACTCGAATAACGCGCGTAGCATCTAAGAGTACGACCTTGAAATGGTTCTATAAGACCGAACTAGCAAATGGGTTGGAGGCAACGAAACTAGGACCTACCCCAGCAATAAGATTCGGGTCAGTACCACCCACAATGGGCGCTGTAGGTGAAGGAAACCAGTTCTGCGTGGCATTGACTGTCATAGTAGGATTAGCGATCGCCGCCCCGTCGAAAGAGTTGGTGATGAAATTGCTCATATCCACTGTTCCCGGCCCTGAACCACCAAGCAAGCTGGAATCCTGTAGCCCGCTATCACCGATCGCACTAGCGGAACGAAAGCCAGTAAGTAGGTCGGGGGTCATGCTCGATGAAGTTAAGTTAGTCATCACAGCAGGTGCAACATCATTGTCTACGATGTTCAAAATGGCGGTGCTTTGCGTTCCAATCGTGGCATTGCCTGTAGCAATAGCCAAACTTAAGTTGACTGTTTCGTTAGACTCTGGCAAACTATTCTCCTGGATTGGAATAGTGATGGTTTTGGCCGTGCTGTCCCCAGAGGCAAAATTAACAGCAATGGGACTAATATTGATGTAGTCATCAGGGGCAACAGCAGTACCATCGCTCAAGTTCACCGTGGCTGAGACGGCGCCAGTAGCACTGCCAATGCGTGTAACTGTCACGGCTGCATTCCGCGTGCCTTCGTTGACGCTAAAGAAGGCAGCACTAAATTGCAGCGTGCTGTCATCGTCCGCGATGTTCAAAATGGCGTTGCTTTGCGTTCCAATCGTGGCATTGCCTGTAGGGTTGATCAAACTTAAGTTGACTCTTTCGGTACCCTCCACCAAAGTATCGTTGACGATCGGAATATCGACAATTTTGGGTGCAGCATCCCCATCAGCAAAATTGACAAGGATGGGAGCATTGTCGTAGTCATCAGCAACAGCAGTAAGATTACTGAGGTTTACCGTGGCTGAGACTTCACCAGTCGTACTGCCAGTGCGTGTAACTGTTACTGCTGAAACAATCCTTCCGTTTTCGTTCACCCTGAAAGTAGGAGCACTAAATTGCAGGCTGCTGTCATTGTCCACTATGTCCAAGTTAGCGGTGCTTTGCGTTCCAATCGTGGCATTGCCTGTAGGGTTGGTCAAACTTAAGTTGAGTGTTTCGATACCCTCCACCAAAGTATCGTTGGCGATCGGAATGGTGACAATTTTGGGTGCGGTGTCCCCAGCGGCAAAATTGACAGTCAGGGGAGTAATGGTGTAATCCCCTGGGGCAACAGCAGTACCATCGGTCAAGTTCACAGTGGCTGAGACGGCGCCAATAGCACTGCCAATGCGAGTGACAGTCACGGCTGCAATCGGCGTGCCATCTTCGTTGACACTAAAGGTAGGGGAACTAAATTGCAGGCTGCTGTCATTATCCGCGATGTTCAAAATGGCAGTACCTTGCGTTCCAATCGAGGCATTGCCTGTAGGGTTGGTCAAACTTAAGTTGACTCTTTCGGTACCCTCCACCAAAGTATCGTTGACGATCGGAATATCGACAATTTTGGATGCAGCATCCCCAGCGGCAAAATTCACCACAATCGCCTGATTGTCGTAATCACCAGGGGCAACAGCAGTACCATCGCTCAATTCCACCGTGGCTGAGACTGCACCAGTGGTACTGCCAGTGCGTGTAACTGTTACTGCTGAAACAATCCTTCCGTTTTCATTAACCCTGAAAGTAGGAGCACTAAATTGCAGGGTGCTGTCATTGTCCACTATGTCCAATGTAGCGGTGCTTTGGGTTCCAATCGTTGCACCATTCGGGTTGGTCAAAGTTAAGTTGAGTGTTTCGGTATCCTCTACCAAAGTATCGTTGACGATCGGAATGGTGATGGTTTGGGGTGCAGCATCCCCCGCGGCAAAATTGACAGTCAGGGGAGTATTGGTGTAATCA
>NZ_JAUBUB010000060.1:10100-37473 GCF_036705265.1 Microcoleus sp. B4-C2 | reverse complement strand
CAGTACGTGTAACTGTTACTGCTGCAACTGTTGTTCCATCTTCGTTGACGCTGAAAGTAGGAGCACTAAATTCCAGGCTGCTGTCATCGTCTGCGATGTCTAAAGTGGCAGTACCTTGGGTTCCAATCGTGGCACCATTCGGGTTGGTCAAAGTTAAGTTGAGTGTTTCGGTACCCTCTACCAAAGTATCGTTGGCGATCGGAATGGTGATGGTTTGGGGTGCAGCATCCCCCGCGGCAAAATTGACAGTCAGGGGAGTATTGGTGTAATCATCAGGGGCGATAGCAGTACCATCACTCAATTCCACCGTGGCACTGGCGGCACCAGTGGTACTGCCAGTACGTGTAACTGTTACTGCTGCAACTGTTGTTCCATCTTCGTTGACGCTGAAAGTAGGAGCACTAAATTCCAGGGTAATCGGATCTTCAGTTCCTTGATATTCAATGTTCCGCACCAGGTAGTCGGAACCATCGTCTTTAAAGGGGGTAGCGACGTAGGCAGCGGTGGGGCTATCGTAGGCTTTGGTGGAGAACCGCAGTTCGTCAAAAGTAGCGCCGCCCAGAGGGTTTGCATCTATCTTGAATTGGAAACTGCCATCGGTGCGATCGCCAATGAAAGTAACCCCATCTGGAGACACAGCGATCGGTTTTGCAGCGATCGGAGCGTTGAGGCGAGTGAAAGTAAAATTGCTAATCGATACCGGAGCCCCATTATTAAAGAGTTGTAGGAAACCAACTTCATTACCTTGATCGCCCAAACCAGGACTTGTTTTGGGACTCAATGAACTTAGATCGATCGTGGCGCTAGTAATGTCTTGGTTATCTGCCCATTTCACCTTCAGCGCCTGAGATTGATCGGTGTTGGGGTTATGGTTGATTTCTGCCCGAATTTTCTTGGCGTCAGTGAACCAACCACTATAAGAGGCTGGGACACCAATACCACCAGTAGTGCCGTAGCTCAACCAGCTTTTAGGGTTTTCGTTACTTGCTAAAGTGAGGTTGCTGATGACATTCGGATTAAGGTAGTCAGTTTCCACGCCATCAAAAGCTATCCCAGACAGTTGGATGCCTTGATTCTGGGCGGCAGTAGGCCATTTTGCGATCAGCTCATTGAGAGCGCTGTAATTATTGGTTTGACCCAAAGAACCAGTGATTGAAGTAGCCATAGCTTCTGTGTTAATGATGAGTAATTAAGGATTAGAAGTGACTGAAAACCAGATGTTGGGCTTTCTTTATCGTTATCGGTCACTGCAAGAAAAATTTCGTCATAAGTAGGTGCAGGTAAATCCAATAAAAATGCTTACCCTGCCCAAATGCTTTCCCAATAAGCATTTCAAGGCTTGATTCCCCCTGATTAGATGTTAATTGTAATTACTTCCCTACTTAATGTAGATGCTTATTCTGGCGCTGCTGAATCAAAGCTTGTAGGGGTAATTCTAAGTGCTTAGCCCGTCAGCGGTGTGGCAACCACGGGGGTATTTGCCCTACAAATTGCATACCCTATTCAGCAACGCCGGTTCACAATATCTTTACAATCTAGATATCGTGGGTTGACTTTCCCCTCTCTCTATCATGGCTTAGAACCCCTGTCTCTGTAAGTCGGAAAAGTCGGATCCTAAAGTCGGAAAAGTCGGATCTTTGCCATGAGTACATAATTTAGGATGTTGCTGAATACAGGTATGAATTCAAGATTGCCAAATGACTATAAGCCCGCTTGAGGGTGAGTTGTGTAACATCAAGCGAAAAGTTGATTTATACCTGTATTCAGGAACGCGATTATTCCTTACTTTCATCATCAATAAGTTTTATCCGGAAAAATTGCGATCTTTTTTTCTGCCCCATAAAAAGCGGGTTTTCCATATCTGTAGAGGAGAGCTTAAATCCCACATTCGCCGCCCCCCAAGAGGCAGCTTTCACTGCTTCAGCGGACAAAAGTGAATCAGCAGAGACAATTATTAGTAAAAATACTTAGAATTTTAGGCGTTGCTGATTTACAGTATGAAACGCTAAATATGCCCGTCATAGAAACCTGTATCCACAAAGCTTTTGGATTTTAAAGTGATTTTTTTCATACCCTGATTAAGCAACGCCAAGATGTCAAATGAGTTCTATACTACTGTCAGAGTGGCAAAACAGAGTTAATCTGACTAAAGCAGGAATTATGCACTTACTCTCTGATTTTTCAGCGGCAACTCTACAATAAACTCAGTTCCTTCGCCAACCTGACTGACGCAACGGATCTTGCCACCGTGAGCTTGGACAATTACCTGATAGCACACGGAAAGTCCCAAACCAGTGCCTTTACCCACAGGTTTAGTAGTAAAAAATGGGTCAAAAATCTTGTCTTGAATTTCTGCAGGAATTCCACTTCCCGTGTCGCGGACAGAGATTGTTACCCAGTCCGGCTCGCTTTGCCAACTGCGGATAGTTAATTCCCCCGGTTTACTCGTTGACTGGAGCGCATCTAAAGCATTGTCAATCAAATTATAAAATACTTGGTTAATTTGACTGGCATGACATTGAACTGGCGGCAAACTGCCGTATTGCTTGTCTATTTTGATATGGGTTTTTAGCTTATTTTGCAGCATCAAGAAACTGCTTTCTAAACCTTCATTCAAATCTACTGGTTTTAATTCAGCGTGGTCTAAACGAGAAAAATTTCGCAGCGTCATCACGATCGAGCGAATCCTCCCGCTTCCTTCCCGCATTGAATTGAGCAGTTTACCAAAATCTTCTCGAATGTAATCTAGTTCTAGTTCTTCATTGATTCTGACAATTGCTTCTGCTGCTTCCGGGCAGGCATTTCCGGCCTGTTCTAGAGCTTCGTTCAACGCTTTAAAATATTCTTGAGCGTGAAACAAGTTAGCGTGGATGAAATTGTTGGCGTTGTTAATTTCATGAGCAATTCCCGCTACCATTTGCCCCAAACCTGACATTTTTTCGCTTTGAATCAATTGCTGCTGTGTCGATCGCAATTCTTCTAATGCAGCCTGCAACTGCTGGGTTTGAGCTTGAGATTTTACCGCAGCATCTTGGACTTGGCTGTAAAGTTCTGCTTGCTGAATGGCGATCGCCATTTGGTTGGCTATTTGGGATAGCAACTCCATCTCTTGCCGCTGCCAATTGCGGGTATCCCCGCACTCGTGAGCAATCAGCAAACCCCACAGCCTACCGGGAAATTTAGGATTATAGCTTCCGGCTGTGTCGGAGGTATTTTCTTCAGTTCTGGATGTAACAATCGGCACAATCAGATTAGCTTTTACCTGCAAACTATCTAAGAAATCGACATGACAAGACTCTAAACCCGCATTAAAAATATCATTAATTGCTTTGACTCGCCCTTGCTGGTAAAGATCGGCGTAATCTCCCCGGAAACACTTATCAGCCCCCATATCTCCTAAAATTGAAGGCCAAGGAACTGTCATATTTTCAACAACAACTTTTCCTTGCCAGTTGTCTTGAAACTGATAGATAATTACTCGATCGCACTGCAACATTTGGCGGACTTCCCTCACCGCTGTTTCCAGGATAGTTCCCAGATCGAGGGTACTGCGAATTTGATTGCCGATCAGCCGTAGCAGCGATTCTCGTTCGGCTTGACGCCTGGTTTTGCTATATAGTTTGGCTTGATTAATCGCGATCGCCAATTGCGATCCTACCCCTTCTAAAAGCTGCCTTTCCCAATCAGTCCATTCCCGTTCGCGATCGCACTGATGCAAGCCAATTATGCCATTCACTTCACCTTGATAGCGAGTAGCTACTGCCAGCATTGACTTAATCTCCAAAGCTTCGACAATTTTTCGGGTTTGTGGGTTCAATCCCGGAAAATCGAGAAAGTTCGTCAGTGCTAGGGACTCTTGCTGAGACACGACGGCAGCCAAATGCGGGTTGTCACTCATCGGTACTTTCATTCCCAGTTGAATCGGATAGTCCCCCGCGTTGTACTCTCCGCGCGTGACTAAAGTTTTTTCTGTATTTGATTCTTTGACCAAAATGCTCACGCGACTTGCCTGTAGCGCTTGTCCCAGCAATCTGCAGGCTGATGTCAAAATTTCTTCTATGTCAAGTGTACTGCGAATTTCGTTATTAATTTGGTTCAGCAAGTTTGATAACTGAACTTGCTGCTGCATCTGTACAATTATGGCTTTTTGTTGGTCTACTTCCGGCAGCGAAAGACTTTCTTGCTGCATCCAGTTTTCAGATTCAGGCAACCGCGAAGTTACTCTGTGCCAGGGGTTTTCGTGTTCTTGTATTTGTAAAGACATATTTACTCAGCAGTTGTACAGTATTTTGATTGAGTCTGGTTTTATAAACCTGTGCTTACCCCGCCAACAGCCCCATCGCAGCTACCAGGACTTTTGGAATATCTTAAGACATTATAAAGGATGCCGCCTGAGCAAAGCAATTATTTGCTTTACAAATATTTATATTTAGCAACTCTGCCCTCTGCAGCCGACAATACTAATTGGCGCATGGCATGGAAGTTGGTCAGATGTCAAATAGAGTTAACCGCCCGCTTAAGCGAATAAAATTAATCTAAACTCTATCTTTAGTTCAATGTTTGCGCCGGCTAGCTCAACATGGAAAACTCAATTCCCGACAATTTTCGTTCGCCAGCAAGCACCGACAACATTACTTCTGGATTGACAGGTAAAGCCCAGATTAAAATAGCTTTGGCGATCGGCAACTCCCGACTGCACTGGGGATTATTTGCGGGCAAAACTCTGAAGAAAACATGGGATACAGAGCATCTCAATGCTGATACTGTTTCCTCGCTCTCGGAGCAGGAAAAGGCAGAATATTTGGTGCAAATAGTAATGAGGTCGATCGAGGAAATATCTGCTCAAAATCTCCTTTGTCTTCCTGCTACTCCCGCTTTTTCTAATCCTCACACACTTTCTTTCGTGCCACTGCCTCTAATTTTGGCTTCAGTAGTTCCCCAGCAAACAGCAATTTGGCAGAGTTATCCAGATGTCCGAATTATTACTTTAGACCAGTTGCCGATCGGGGGACTCTATCCTACCCTGGGAATTGACAGAGCTTTGGCTGTAGTGGGCGCTGGCAACCAATTGGGTTGGCCAGTTTTACTTATAGATGCTGGTACAGCTTTAACATTTACTGGGGCTGATGTCAATAGGTATTTAGTTGGGGGCGCAATTTTACCAGGTTTGGGTTTGCAGTTATCGTCGTTAGGTAAAAAAACTGCTGGATTACCTTTAATCACTTTACCACAAAATTTGCCATACCGCTGGGCGACAGACACTGCTGGGGCAATTCAAAGCGGAGTTGTGTATGCGACGGTGGCAGGAGTTAGGGATTTTATTGAAGATTGGCGGTGTTTGTTTCCTGATAGCAAAATTGCCGTCACGGGGGGCGATCGCACTATGCTTTTAAAATACCTCACCGCAGCCTTTCCTGATACAGCAGCAGGCTTAATTGACGCACCAGAGGCTATTTTTTGGGGAATTAGCCTGTTAAATGTTGACTGTTGACTGTTGTCATTTTATCAATGACCAATGACCAATGACCAATGACCAATGACCAATGACCAATTCACCTAGCAAACTCGCGAATATAGTTAGCAACAACATCCGGGACTTCCTGGGGCAAATTGCTTTCCCCCGGACTGACTAATTGTAGTTCGGCATTAGGAGCCAGAGCAGCATAGGATTGACACAGAGACGAAGCTGCGGGAGTCTCTTCAGAACCGTGCAACAGCAAAACAGGCGCTTTCAGCAAAGGCAAATTCTCATCAACTAATTCCGCTGTAATTTCAGCCCGCCGCCGCCCGAACAGCAACTGCACGGCAACAGGGGACTCCATCAACTGCTGTCTGAAGTTGAGCAATCCGTCAATCTTTTTTTGGCTACCCAGCAACTTAGCAATTGGATAGATCGATCGCAGCCACCACAAAGCCAGCGGAGGTTGGCCGATTAGCCAGCTAGCCGTCTGCCACCGCCCCCGTCGGTTGCCAACCTTGACGCCTTCTGGGGCCAACAACACCAAACCCTGAACTCGATCGGGATATTTGATAGCGTAGCTGGTGGCCACCCAGCCACCCACAGAGTGAGCGATTAAATAAACCTCTCGCAGCTTCAAAGTATCGAGGTATTGGGCGAGACACTCTACTTCCAAGTCGATCGAATAATGAAGATTCGGGCGTTCCGAGTCGCCAAACCCCAGCAAATCCGGTGCGAAGCAGTGGTAGTAGGCGCTCAAATGTTCGATCGTCCTCAGCCACTGACTGCTGTCGTGCCAAGAACCGTGCAAAAATACTAAATTCGGGCCTTGACCGACTTCGTGCCAAAAGATTTGCCCTACAGAGAGTTTTACCCTAGAATTGCGTAGCGGTGAGTACATCCGGTTAAATATTTAGTAATAAAAAGATGATTAATTTAATGTTCAGAGATTGTGAATAAAAGTAGGAAAACAGTGAAAATTAATTCCACATTCATAACAGACAATTTTTGACCACGAGGTAATTTCCGACTTTTCTCAAATTTGGATGCCCTGCCGATTTACGCCAAAGTTGTTCGGCCTTGAAAATAGTCCTGTAAGTGTTGGTCGTTATCGTGGCTGAGCTGGCCCTCCGGCAGCGATGCGGGTAAAAAAGCCTCAACCTCGCTGACTTCAAGCGTATCCTGAACTTGCATCTTGCCCTGCACCTCTGCCGCCACCACGATACAAATCGAGTGCAGGCGAGGGTCTCTATCGGCAGCCGAATAAACGCCCACCAAGCGATGGATTTTGACTAACTCGAGTCCTGTTTCCTCCGCTAATTCCCGGCGCACAGTTGTGGGAATATCCTCTCCCCAATCCACCATACCTCCCGGCAGTCCCCAGCGACCGTTGTCGCGGCGGCGAATTAACACAATTCGCCCGTCAGGCAATACAGGAATCACCGCAGTACCAGTGACGGGATGTCGAAAAATCAGTCCCAGCACAGTTTGTACAATTTGCCACAATCGACGCATAAACTCAAAAGCTTGTTTAGGAGATAGTAATTTCACGGCTCCTAGCTCGCAGCTCCGGAGTCTTAATTTTTAATTTTTCATTCAGGCCAGAGGTCTGGCAAATCTGCTAATATCTCCGCTGCGTGAGATTCTGGTTTGACTTTGCGGTAAACCTTTTCAATCCTACCATCACGGTCGATCGCGAAGGTCGATCGAGTAATCCCCATAAATTCTTTTCCCATAAATTTTTTTAGTCCGTAACAGCCGTAGGCGGTAGCAACTTCAGCGTTTAAGTCGCACAGCAAGGGAAAAGGCAGTTGATATTTAGCTGCAAACTTGGCGTGGGCCGCGGCCCCGTCTGTACTGACGCCGAGAACTGCTATATTGCGCGACTGGTAGTCTAAGTAAATGTCGCGAAAGCCGCAAGCTTCTTTGGTACAGCCAGGGGTATTGTCCCTAGGGTAAAAATACAGTACAACTCGCCGCCCTCGAAAATCTGCAAGGCTGACGAAATTGCCTTGCGCGTCGGGCAGGCTGAAGACAGGAGCTACGTCACCGGGATTAAGTGTCATTTGTCGTATTTGTCAAGAGTTTATAGAAATATTCTGGAAGATTGACAACATTGCGTCCCATCGGGCCCGCCTTCCCAGCGACTTGAATCCCCGTGTTCTTTTTTCTGGGCTTTGTACCAGGTGTGCTATAATCGTCATCGGTCTAAAATTGAGTATAACTAGCCAACGTAAAAACTTAACTGGATTAGTTGAGTACGTAGTCACACCTATACGTAGTCACACCTAACGGTGTTGCGGTTTAGCTAGGCAGACAGGAATCCCCACCCTATACAGATCAAAGGTTAGTGTGGGATAAAAGGCGCGTCCGACTCCTGATTCCACCCGTTCATAATCTCATAAGCATAGCTTTGAGCCGTGGAGGGGTGGACAACGAGACGAACCAATGCCTTTTTATCAAAAATCTGGGTTTAAAACCCTGTCCTTCTAGGACGGCTTTAATTGCTTAAATCCCTTCCTAAAAGTCAGGAAATTTCTAGTATACTAGAGTAGTCAAGCTTAAACTCCTTTGCCCGAAGTGAAACAGGACATGAGACACACTTTTAGGCATAAATTGTTGGACCGAGAGCAGCGAAAACTCTTTAAACAGCTAGAGGCTGAATTCAGTAAGCCTTAAACCAGCAAAAACAAACTATTTTTAGGATTGTTAAGTAGGGTAGGGCATACCCAAACTCTAGATAAATATTCTAGTACGCTTTTGGAGATAGACCCGCTGGGATTGTCTAAGTTAGGCTCGATACTTGGTTCAATTGAACGGGTATTGGGTTTAAGTAATGCCGTAAGGATAGTCAATTTTAAGGTTAGTCGCTGAATTAAGAATCCCCACGCCTGATAGCTGGGGAGTGTCAAAATATCAGTGGGGCTGGACGTGTTCCTCACTTTAAAACGCCGTAGAGGGAAACGATTGGAGTACCTTGAAGGAAGTTCTCGATCTCCTTAACAGGACTCAGAAGCCTAAACCATATCGCTTGCGATTGTTGTGGCAGCGTCACGAAAGCTAAATTTGAAGAAAACCTAGCTACAGAAAGAGAACCGATCGAGTACGGTAGGACATACCGGAATTTACGCTTGGGGAGAAGACACCTATATTTTGGCTGGAGAAATCCTGTCACAAGCAAGTGAATTCGCTGAACCAAGAATCTCAGTCACCAAGAGTGCACAGAGTGTCAAACTTAAGAATCCCCGTGCGTGAAAGCCCGGGGACTGTCAATGTTTATTAGTGAGGTCAGAATGGCTAAGCGCCGCAATCTCAAGAAAGAAAAGGCACAACGAAATCAAGCATACGCTCGCAAGTTTCGCAAGCGGAGAAATCAAGATATGTTCTCCAACAAGAGAAGGCGATTTGACGGCGGTAACGGCGGTGGCATGGGCGCCATGAGCGGTGGCGGCAGAGACAAAGACATGGCTGCTGCTGAAGATTAATTGATTCAGGCTATCTGCCGAACTTAGAACCAGAGTGGAAAACACGATCGTTCTAAGGAGAGATAGCCAGCCGGAATTTGTCCAATAATTCAACGATGTTTAGGCGAGTCGATCGCGCGCAGCGATAAGTGATTTTCTCACTTGTTCAAACCCGGTACCCCCGTAACTATTGCGAGCCGCCACCACTTGCTGAGGTGCGATCGCGCTGTAAATGTCTGTCTCAAAGGCTGGGTGCAAGTCTTTCCACTCCTCAAGTGTCAAATCTTTGAGGAGTTTGCCCCCCGAAAGGCAAGTTTTGACGACTTTGCCGACAAGGTTGTAAGCTTCCCGGAAGGGAACGCCTTTGGCGGCCAAGTAGTCGGCTACGTCTGTAGCATTAGAAAAGTCTTCTGTAACAGCAGCGGCGAGGCGATCGCCATTAAAGGCGATGCCTTCCCGCAGCAAAATGGTCATTGCTTCCAAGCAACCTTGTACCGTTTTGACGGTATCAAACAAAGCCTCTTTATCTTCTTGCAAATCTTTGTTGTAGGCCAAAGGAAGTCCCTTCACTACTACCAACAAGGCTTGCAAGTTACCGAACACCCGCCCCGCTTTGCCTCGCACCAACTCCGGCACGTCGGGATTTTTTTTCTGGGGCATGATGCTAGAACCAGTAGCGCAGCTATCTTTGAGCGTAATAAATCCAAATTCGTGAGAAGACCACAAAATCATTTCTTCTGACAAGCGGCTCAGGTGTACCAGAATCAAGCTGGCGGCAGCGAGAAATTCGATCGCAAAATCTCGATCGCTCACTCCATCTAAGCTATTAGCATAAACCTTGTCAAACTGCAATAGTTCTGCCGTATAATGTCGGTCGATCGGGAAAGTCGTCCCCGCCAACGCGCCACAACCCAAAGGCGAAACATTCACCCGCTTGCAGATATCGCCGAGACGTTCCCAATCGCGATCGGTCATTTCAAAATAAGCTAACAGGTAATGAGCCAAACTGATCGGCTGAGCGCGCTGCAAATGAGTGTAACCGGGAATTAAAGTTTCCACATTCCGATCGGCAAGATCGAGCAAAACCCCTTGAAATTCCCGCAATTGCTCACGAATTTCGGCGATGCGATCGCGCAAATACAAGCGAGTATCAGTGCCGGCTTGATCGTTGCGCGATCGGGCAGTGTGCAACTTTTTCCCAGCATCTCCCACAATATCCGTCAGCCGCTTCTCTACAGCGAAGTGAACGTCTTCTGCATCAACTCCCGGAACAAAAAGTCCTTGGCGGTATTCGCGGCGAATCTGTTCCAAACCATTGACTAACTGTTCGCCTTCTGCTGCGGAAATAATCCCCGTTTTGGCCAGCATTTTAGCGTGAGCGACAGAACCAGTCAAGTCATACTCAATCAATTCAATATCGAAGCCAATACTAGCATTGAATCGGGCGATCGCCGGGTGCAGCGCCGATTCAAATCTTTGACTCCAAGTTTTTTGTTGTGTTGTCATCAGAAAAATGGGTAGAAACCCCGTCCTTCTAGGACGGCTTTACAATTTAATTTGTAATGCGCCACGAGTTGTAGGACAAAAATTTACAATCTGCGGGCGATGCGTTTTGAGTTAGACGCTTGCCAGTTTTTAAATCGTGCAAGCTAATTGTTTTCCGGTACGGGTCTTTCTTTGTTGGAGATTCTTGCCAACCGCCAACGTAACAAAATCCGTATTTAGGGTGTTTAACAATTGAACCGCGCTTAAACCCGATACTAATTGTGCCACCATAACGAGGGCGAATATGACCTGTGGAATGTTGCAAGCGATGGAGCTGTCTGCGATGAAACTCAAGGGGGATTACTTCTGTTAGCTTGGTGTTGTCGGGTCGAATGTGTCCTCCCGCGTACCAATTAGCCAACACCCAAGAATCAACGCAGTGAGCCTCAAACTTGTTTGATAGTTTCTGTTTTGACTTTTGGAGTCCTAAATTTTGACGCATTTCGTAAGTATCGTTTCCCGATCTAATCTCAAGATGGGCAATCTTTCTGAGTTCAGAATAGAACCAGTGTTTGCCTACTTCTAAGGGGCTAAACGATACGTTCCACTTGCGTCCGTTTTTCCAAGTACGGGCTTTGATGTCCTCTACAACAAAAGCTGATACGGGAAACATAGAGGTTAACCAATTAACTATCCTTAACTTCCACTGCCACCTTGACTTAGTAGATGGGGGTAGGCGATTTTTGTTAACTAATCTGTTAGCTCGGTTTTGACGGCATGGAGTATTCCGAAATCGCCTAGCACGTCGCATATTGCGCCTGACCTCAACATGGTCTTTTACCCAATCGATCGCATGGGTTTGGATGTTTAAGTAGGTATGGGATTTGGATTTAACGGTAAATCCTTCGCGCTTGCTGCCTGGATCGATGCCAACCGCTATTGGTTGATAATTGTGGCTTGAAGGTTCTACATTCAATCGAACACAAAATACCCCCTTTTTCCAGAATGGTGCAGCCTTACCTGACTTAATCCAACGCTTTGCACGGCTTGGGGTAGTCGGCATTAGGGGTCTATTTTCACTGTTGGCAACGGGTACAAACATTTACGGTAAGTCCTATTTCTAGGTATATATTTCCCTTCGCCACTAGCACATCCGAGTGGTTAAAAACTAGGGAGGCATTCTTAACGTCTGGTGGGATACCACTCCCAGATGGCTCAGTTTGTCTTAAAGACGCAGGCTAGACACTGTTTTAGTCTTGAATTAAGAAGGTGGTAAGCCTTCCTCTTTCAAGCCCCATGCCTTTAGGCTGGGGTTAGTGACTGCTCAAGCTAAAACTAGATTATATCTCTCTTGCAGAAGTCTATAAAAACCGATTTGTAGCAAAGACTTTAGTCCTTCCTCCGGTTTTTATTCTGGACTGTAGTCCTCACTCCCAAATTCGGTAAGAAAAAACTCACGTCCCGACTACAAAGTTTTTATACATCTTTTGACCAAAAAAAACTGAAGTCTTGACTACAAAATTGTGAAACTTTTGCTGCATCAGAAAGAAGTGAAGTTTGGGCTAAAAACCTTTTAAATCCGTTCCCGATACCTTCCGCGACAATAACTCTAACGAAAAATCCCTTTAAAGAACCAGCCAACAAAAATACCTATAAAAAAAGCTCCTATTTGACCAGTCGAAACAAAATTGTTCCAAGCTTTCTGGAAATTCGTAAAAATTTCGTAACTTTGAGCCAAAACCACCGTCGAACTCAAATGAGATTTCAAAACTACCACATGAGCGACATCGTTCCAAGTAATGGAACTGGTTAATCCCGCAGTAATTTCCGGCATTAAATTAACTATCATGGTGATTTTCTCCTGCTAAAGGTGTTACCCTAAGTACAACCAGTGTCATGTCATCTTCGTTACGATTGCCGATGCCGATAAACTGGTGTACGCGATCGAACAAATAATCCAAAATTTCTTCAGACTGCTGATAATTTTGACAGGCCCACTGAAAAGCCGAGGTCAAGTTATCCTCATCAAACCGATCGCCTCTTTGATTAGAAGCATCAGTAAATCCGTCTGTGTAATAAATAATAGTATCTCCTGGCTGCAATTGAATGTGGGCTTCTTGGTAATGCGAATCAGCATCCAGCCCAATTAACATTCCCTCCAAAGTATCAAGCTGAAGAATCGAATTAGTTGCAGCTTGCCACAGCAAAGGCGGGTGGTGAGCAGCATTGCTGTAAGACAAAACGCGAGTTTTCGGGTCATACTCCGAATAAAACAGAGTCACAAAACGGTGGGAATTTTCCAAATCCGCGTGCATAACCCGGTTTAAATGTTGCAAAATTCTCGACGGCGAGTGGCGGTTCAAAACCTCCGCCCGCAGCATACCCCGTGTCATCGTCATCAACAGGCCAGCCGGTACTCCTTTGCCCATCACGTCGCCGATGACAATGCTCCAGCGGCCCTTGTCGATTTTGGACTTGAGATTTTTAATTAGGGATGGGGGGTGTTCCCCCTCATTCTCCTTGCCGATCGGGTCATAGTCAGCGGGAATAAAATCATAATAATCTCCGCCGACTCTGCTAGCAGTTTGGCAGCGGGCGGCCACGTCAAGGCCGGGAATTTTCGGACAACTACGGGGTTGCAGTCGCAATTGAATTTCCGCCCCGATTTCTAACTCTCTGTCTAAGCGTTCTTTTTCCGCCAACTTAACAGTAAGTTCGTCTTTGCATATTGCCACTGCAGTTTGATCTGCCACCAACCGAACTAATTTCTGTCTGCTGGGAGTCCAGAGATATTGCGGATCACTGCTAAAAACATAAAGCCGTCCGCGTTCCAAATTGTTGACCAAAATTGGCGCCCCAAACAAATGAACATCCGGGCCCAAATAACGACCGACTTGCAAGTCTAGACTAGAAGTTTGCCCAGAGGTTTCCGAAAACGATCCAGCAGTAGCGCCCACACCTGCTGTAGCTTGTCTGGTGGCTATTTCCAGCGCTTTTCGCATATCTTGGCACTGCCGTCCTTCCTGACAATGCAACTGCTGGAACCTGACTTGACCGTTGGGTTTGAACAGCACTAAAGCTCCCCCGTCGGCGTCCGTAACGCGAGTCGCCACCAAAGGCACCAACTCCAAAAATTGGTTGAGATTGTTAAAACTTCGCAGGGCAAATCCCAGCGAACCCAACATATCTTGAACGTTGTGCTGATATCGGTGCAAACGCGCCACCAGTTCTTTGAGGGCAAATACTGGCGTCGCGTCGGTGGAATTGCGACCCGAAGGGCGGTCAGCAGGTTGAGGTGAGGGGCGAGGCAAAGGCACAGCAGTCATTCGATTTTAGATTTTAGATTTTAGATTTTGGATTGATTCGACGGATAAATTCGGGGGCTTGAGGATTTTAGATTTTAGATTTTGGATTGATTCGACGGATAAATCACGTGGCGGGTACCACATGAAGAAATTCACAGGTCATTTTAGATTTGTGATTTTCGATCTTAGAAAGAGGATATTTGATTGAGGAGTTACACGCCAGTGAACCCAAACCCGGTTTTTTTTCTGTTTAGTAGAGGAGTGCGATGCTAGTTTGAGGTTAAGGATTGGAGATTTTGAAGCTCTCTAGCCGTCCCGATTTTTGGAGGCGGATAGAGATACTTCATCCATCTAAAATCTAAAATCTAAAATCTAAAATCGAGTAGGGCTTCCACAAATTCGTAACTAGAAAACGGGCGCAAGTCTTCGATGCTTTCCCCGACTCCAATAAAGCGGATTGGCAGACCAAGTTGCTGCACTACTGCTAGGGCAACACCACCTTTAGCAGAACCGTCGAGTTTTGTCAATACTACTCCGCTTAATTTTGCCGATTCTGCGAACACTTCTGCCTGTCGCAAACCATTTTGACCCAGTGTGGCATCCAAGACCAGTAGAGATTCTACGGTAGCGCCTGGGGCTTTTTTATCTACAATGCGACGGATTTTACTTAATTCGTCCATCAGATTTTTTTTGTTTTGCAGGCGGCCTGCGGTGTCTACGATCAGCAGTTCTGTGCCGCGGGCGCTGGCGGCGGCGATCGCATCAAACACGACAGCAGCCGGATCGGTATTTTTTCCTGGGTTGGCAATAATTTCGACGCCGCTGCGGGAACCCCAAACTTTCACCTGTTCGACGGCGGCGGCGCGGAAAGTATCGGCGGCAGCAATGAGGGTTTTGTAGCCGGATTTTTGGGCAATATGGGCCAGTTTGCCGATCGTCGTAGTTTTGCCCGCACCATTGACTCCTACGATTAACCAGATGTTAAAAGTTTCTTTTTCCGGGGCAAATGTCAGGCTGTAGGCGGGATTACCGGCGGCGGTTTCGGCACAGGGAGCGTCCAAAATGTCGCGCAGGATGGTTTTCAGGTAGGCTAGAGCCTGTTCTGGGGGCAGCACTTCTTGTGTGAGTCTTTCTTGGAGGCGACTGATAATGATGTCGGTGGCTGCGACTCCGACATCGGCTTGCAGGAGCAAAGTCTCAATTTCCGCTACCGCATCTTGATTGAGCGGGCCTTGACCAACGATCGCCTTTAGTCGATTAATTAAGCTGCGGCGAGTTCTTTCTAAGCCTTTCCGCAGTTTTTGCAGCCAAGTGATTTCTTCGACGGATACTTGGTCTGGGCGGCGGCCTTGACTTGCTAAAATTTCTGAAGACCACAGGAAGCCTTCGTCAAAGGCGAAACCGGGAATTTCTTCGATAATTGCCGCTCTCTCGGCGGCGGCTGCAATTACGTCTGGTTCTTCAATTGCCGTTTCTTTGAGGCGTTCGATGCGCTCCATGCGATCGGCCTGAGCTCTGGCCCAAAACGGCAGGGCTTCGGCTGCTTCGCCGTCGGATGCGAGTGATTCGGTTTCTACAACCTCGGTTGCAGGTTCGGCAATTTCTATATTTTCTGCTGTAACTTCTAATTGTTGAGCAATAGGTGCAATGTCGATCGCCCCGGCTGTTGGTTGCAGAGTTTCTGGAATTTCTGCGGGCTCTGTTGCATCGAGTTCTATCGCCTCGGTTGCTTCAAGTGCGGCGGGTTCTGCAACTTCTGGAACTTCTGCAACAGTTGGTGCTGTGGGTGCTGGTTCAAGTTCGATCGGCTCGGTTGCTTCCACAGTCGCCGCTTCTGCAACTTCTGCAACTGTCGCGATTTCTGCTTCGGCTGCTGGAACATCGGGGGCTGCTGTCTCAGAAACTTCTGTTTCTGGTTTTTGCTGTTTTTGAATATTTTTGTAAGCAGCTTTTGCCCAATTGAGATAATCTTCGGCTACAGCGTCCGAGCTTTGCTCTGCTGCTGCATCTGTTTGAGGCTCAACCGGTGCGGATTTTGCCGACTCATCTTGCGGCTGTTCGGGGGTTGCCTCTGTTTCAGAAGATTTATTTTCGCTGTACTGGCGACGAAACCAATTAAATACCATAGTTGATGGGGAATAGAGAATAGTAATTAGTCATTAGTCCTCAGTCCCTAGTGTAGAGCCGATTGCGGATTGCCAATCACTAATGACCAATGACTGCTGACTAAGGACTACTGACTAAGAACTAGGGACTAACAACTTCTGCGTTGATTTTATCGACTACTCGGCGGAGGACTCCGTTGATGAAGCGATGTCCTTCGTCGCCGCTGTAGCGTTTTGCGAGTTGGACGGCTTCGTTGACGCTGACTTGTTCGGGTAAGCCTAGATATAGCATTTCGGCGATCGCGATTCTCATGATATCTCGATCGATCCGGGGCAACCGTTCTATTTGCCAGTCTACAAGGGCTTCCGAGAGCAATTCATCAATTTGAACACGGTTGGCGCTGACTTTGGTCAGGATTTGCAAAGCGTAGGTACGGACATCTTGCTGGTTGGCTAGCTGGATCAGTTCTGGAAACTCCATTGCTGAACCGAGACGGTTGATTGCGGTTTGGGTGAGTTCGACTGCTTCCCGCACCATTGCTCTAGCACTTTGTATATCGGCCGCGCGGATTTCGCTGGCAAGCAGTTTGTCGCTACTCCGCTGCACTTCGGATGCTGCTGCTTCTAGGGATTCTTGAACTTCTGTTGTCAGGGTACGGATGGCGGCGAGGAGAACATCTTGCAGTTTCTTGGCTTCTAAGAGTTCTGGATTCGTCGGGAGTTGGCTGATGCCGAGGAGTGCGAGTTCGCGTGCTGTTTCGCGGGCTTTTTTCATAGTTTTTAGATAGGAATTGGGAATTTAGGAAGTTTTTCGATCGCGCGCGGACTTGAACTTTAGCAGAAAACTCGATTAAAAGCGTTACAAGACCAGCCGTCTGACTCGCCCGCGGCGGGTAGTTTACAGATACTTCGCTGTCAAACCCAAGATTTATGCTTGAAACCGGGTTTCTGAGTTTAGGCTTTCTCGGTTTGGGCTGGTTTTGTCGAAATATTATCTGCTATGGGGAAAGTTTACACGGCCTTACGGGCGACTAAGGAATGAGAATTAAATAACTTCCACTCTTGAAAGTGGGATGGGCGTCCCGCCCGTCCACTCATGACGGGCGGGACGCCCATCCCACAATAACAATTAAAATTGTAAGTTATTTAATTCGCGATCCTAAAGATGTCTTGGTTCAATCTTCTTCGACTGGGACAGGCTGGTATCTTGATTCGGATACAAAGGGTTCGAGTGTTTTGCCCTTGATGTTTTCGGGGGTTACTGCAATTGAGTTGTTGGGGTTGACGATGCCGCCGGAGATGATGACTTTAAAGGCATCTTCGATCGACATTGACAAATTGACTAAATCTGCCTCCGGCACTATAGCGTACCATCCGGTGGTGGGGTTGGGAGTGGTGGGGATGAAAATGCCGATCGGGGTTTCACCGGAAAGGTGAGGCGGGATATCGTTACTCTCGATCGTACCGGTCACAAATGCTAAAGTCCAGATGCCCCGCCGGGGATATTCCACTAACACCACGCGCCGAAATTTGTCGTTTGATTTGAGGAGGGTTCCCAGGAGTTGTTTGAGGGTTTTGTAAACCGAACCGGCTAGGGGAATTGCCTGCAACACCCGTTCGCCAAAGTCTAGCAGCCACTTACCGAAAATGTTCCGGGCCATTAAGCCGATGACTAAAATGCTCAGCAGGGGTACAGCCAGCCCTACTAAAAGATTTAGCAGATTCACCAAAATCGGGTGGAGTCCGTCAAAAGGGTTGATCTGCTTGGGAATTTTGGTGAGAAAATTGATCACCCAACTGGCGACGGTAATTGTCAGCCAGATGGTGGTAGCTAAGGGTATCACTACCAATAGTCCTGCGATCAGGTCGTTTTTTAAGTCTTGTTTGATGCGTTGGAGCACGGCGGGTCAAATCTCCTCGTAACTGGTTGCCAATAACCTGAATAAACCTGAGACTAAAGCAACTGCACGGGCTTTACTGGAAGTCACCATAGACGATCGTCTTCAATTCTGCTAAACCCTACCCTTTCTGAGGGGGAAGAGTTAGGGATCGCCGGTGCTGTACCTTTATTTTAAAGAATTATTGCAAGTTGGCGCTTGATTTTAATATATGCGGGCTGTGCAGCAGCTCACCGTTTTGTATATTTTAAGACATTTTGGGTCGGTTCAATCAATAAGCCGATCGGTCAATCGATTTTAGATTTTAGATTTTAGATTTTAGATTAAAGAATTGACTTGCGCGAGATAAATGCTCTTTCTTGAGGATTTTCGATTTGGGATTGATTCCACGGATAAATCACGTGGCGAGTACCACATGAAGAAATTCGTGGTCAGAGACGGCCTGGGAGTCGAAGTGTAGCGAGTCCAAATAAAATTTTCTGTGATTTGTATCGGAAATTAATTGGTCGATCGAGCTTTTTGAGATTTTCGGCGGGGCGGCACTTCGTTTTACTTATATCTTGCACCCTTTTCCATAAGCTTTTTAGGGACGGGCTCTCCTGCCCATCCCACAATCAAATTCACTCTTTGTGGAACAGGCATCTTGCCTGTTCTTGAAAAAGGTGCAACATATGAGTTTTACCTAATTCAGGGGAATCTATGCAGGTTGAGTTCAGTGTATCTGCAAAAATCCACCTTTAGATAGATGCAATGTAACCAGTCGCTACTAAACTAAGGGTGATTTTTGAGGGGCAACTACGATAAACAAGGCAACAGTTGCCTACCATGAAAAACTTGCATGGTAGGCAAATCCGGCAAAAAGTAAAGCAGACATACCAGCAACTTTGACTTTTTTTGACAGGATTAATCGAGCTTCAGGAAATCAGGGCAGGATTCCAGCGAATTCTAGCTTGAGACGAGCGACAAAGCAATATAGAATTAACAGGGGCATCACTACAAAAAAATAATCTGCCAAACGAGGTAGCAGTAGTTAGGAGCAAGCGAGATAAATTACTACATAGCTAGTTGTTTCTAGCCAGAAGCGCGAAACTATTTGTTCAACAGGGTATAGCTAAACTGCTGCATACAAGCAAGACTCCAGCGGTGCCGATTCCTTGGAAACCGACGAAAGTTAAGGAAAAACAACCGTACTAGCCAATCAAGTCAGAGCGGGGATTCACCCCGCAGCAAGAAGCAATAGACTTGATGAGAATTTAGAATTGAGATATGAATGCTCAACTGATGAAACCAATTGGTTTTTACATTTTTTTATGCCATTCACAACCCAAGACTTTTTTTGGCTTCACTTAAAGCCGCAGCCCGATAAAATTTTGTATCCGCTAATTAATATTTAAGTAAAAGGAACTTTTGTGAAAACGCTCAGTATCCTCTTAGTAGAAGACAGTCCCCTAGATGCCGAACTGATTGAGGCATATCTAATGGATGGCGGGCTCCAATTTTCTCTGGTGTGTGTGGAAAATCGAGAAGACTTTGCCACGGCGCTGGAAAAACAAAGTTTTGACATTATTTTGGCAGATTATATGCTGCCTTGTTTTAACGGGATAGCGGCACTGGAAATCGCCAACACTACTTGTCCGGGAGTGCCTTTTATTTTTGTTTCGGCTACTTTGGGCGAGGAAGTGGCGATCGAAACTTTGAAAAGCGGGGCTACTGATTATGTTCTCAAACGCCGTTTGATACGCCTGGTGCCGTCGATTCAGCGGGCGCTGCGCGAAGTTCAAGAACGGAACGATCGCAAGCAAGCGGAAGCACAGCAGCAGGAGAGCGAAGCTCGATTTCGGATTATGGCAGATACCGCGCCGGTAATGATTTGGATGTCGGACACTGACCAACTTGGCGATTACTTTAACAAAGTTTGGCTGGAGTTTACCGGTAGGACTTTAGCGCAAGAAATGGGCACGGGTTGGATGGAAAGCTTGCACCCAGATGACTTGCCAGAATGTCTGGATATTTACCAAAAAGCCTTCGACACTGGCAGCGAGTATCGGCTCGAATGCCGCCTGAGACGCTATGACGGGGAATACCGCTGGGTTTTGGGTACGGGCGTACCCCGGTACAGGCCTGATCGCACTTTTGCAGGTTACATCGGTTCTTACATCGATATTAGCGATCGAAAACAGGCAGAACAAGAACGCGCGGCAGCTTTGGAGCGCGAACAAGCAGCGAGGTTGCAAGCAGAAGAAACAGCTAAAGCGCTGCAATCGGCAAACGATAAAATTACTAACATTCTCGAAAGCATTACCGATGCTTTTATCGCTGTTGATTTAAATTGGAACTATACCTATGTCAACGACCAAGCTATTGAGCTGTTAGGCCGACCAAAAGCAGAACTGATTGGTAAAAAAATTTGGGATATATTTCCCTGGGCTGTCGATTTACAGTTTTACAAAATGGCGACCAAAGCAGTAGCAGAAAAGGTAACGGTCGAGTATGAAGAATTCGTACCGTTATGGAATAAGTGGTTGAAGATGCGTTTTTATCCTTCCGATTCTGGTTTGTCGGGTTACATCCAAGACGTTACCGATCGCAAGCACACAGAATCTGCACTCCAAGCTAGCGAAGAAAAGCTGAGAATGTTAGCCGAAGCTAACTTGATAGGAATTATCTTCGGGGATGTTAACGGCGGTATCATTGAGGCAAACGATGAATTTTTGCGGATAGTTGGTTACACGCGGGAACAGTTGCAGGGCGGTGAATTAAACTCGATTGATATCACGCCGCCGGAGTACCAGTCTCTCGATAAGAAGGGGATGGCAGAGGCACAAGCAACGGGGGCTTGCACTCCCTACGAAAAGGAATTCTGGAGGAGAGACGGCAGCCGGATTCCGGTGTTGATCGGATATGTTTTGCTGGCGCAAAAGCGGCAAGAATCTGTGGCTTTTATTCTCGATTTGACTGTTGGTAAGCAGTTGGAAAGAGAACTGCACGATCGAGCCCAGGAATTGGCGCGGGCGAACCGGATTAAAGACGAGTTTCTCGGAACTTTGTCCCACGAATTGCGAACGCCGCTGAATGCGATGCTGGGATGGGCGCAACTGCTGCGAAACCGCAAGTTTGACGAAAAAACGACTGTTAGGGCTCTGGAAACGATCGACCGCAATACACGCTCTCTGGCAACTCTGATCGACGATTTGCTGGATGTGTCGCAGATTATTACCGGAAAACTGTCGCTGAATTTGCGGTGGGTGGATGTGATTTCGACTGTTGAGGGTGCGATCGATACTCTCGCGCCCGCGATTGCCGCCAAAAATATTGAAATTGTGACGGATTTCGACCCAACTACCGGGCGGATTTTTGCCGATTCGGGCCGCTTGCAACAGGTAGCCTGGAATTTGCTGTCGAATGCGATTAAGTTTACTCCCGATGGCGGACAGGTGAGGGTGGCGGTGCGAAAGATGGAGAGGACTTTTGCCGGTGAGGAATTGGCTTGCTGTAAAAATCTGTCGCCCGCTAGTGTCGAAATTGAGGTCAGCGACACGGGACAAGGGATTTCAGAAGAGTTTTTGCCCCACGTTTTCGAGCGGTTCAGCCAAGCTGACAGCTCTATAAGACGATCGTACAACGGATTGGGTTTGGGCTTGGCTCTAGTGCGACATTTTGTGGAAATGCACGGGGGGACGGTGCAAGCCGAATCTGCCGGGAAGGGAAAAGGATCGAGGTTTTTAGTGAAATTGCCAATTCAACAGCTTCATTGCGACGGCGGATTGTCTGTTGCTGGACTCGGGGAGTGGGCGATTCCTCAAAGCAAGGCGCGAGCCCCTGTAAAGGAGTCTTTTGTCAGCAGCAATCTTTCTGGAGTGCGGGTATTGGTGGTCGATATCGACGCGGATTCCCTGGATTTTGCCTGTACAGTGCTCGAAGATTGCGGGGCCCAGGTGGAGACTGCTAGCTCTGGAAAGGATGCTCTGGAGGCGATTGAAAGGCTGAATCCGAATGTGTTGGCGATCGATATCGGGATGCAGGCCCTTGATGGAGAGGCTTTGCTGCAACAAGTGCGATCGCGGATGGTGGACAGGGAAATTCCGGCGTTGGCCTTCACGGCGGTTGGTAGGGTAGAGGAACGGGTACGGGCACTGCAGGAAGGTTTTCAAATTTACGTGCCCAAGCCGATCGAGCCTGCTGAGTTGGTGGCGGTGGTGGCAAGTTTGGCGGGACGCCCGAAGGATTTTAGATTTTAGATTTTAGATTTTAGATTTACTCGGCGATGACGGAGTTCGTAACTACAAACCAATTTTCTTGCATTCGAGCGATCGGATAATTCTTAGGACTAAGGCTAACTGGCACTATATACTTAAAATTTAAGCTTTATTTGCGAGACTTGCCCGGTTGTCCTAATCCTGCCGAAAAACTTTTTTTAGTATTAGTTAGACTTAGAGCTAATTTGTCAAGTCCCGAAAGTTATGAATTTAATTTACGTCACAGTGTGTAGTTTTTGATACTGATAGCAGTTTCTCAAAGGAATGCAACTGTAGACAAGTTCCAAACCCCGATCATCATCAGTATTACGATTTCTCAAATCTAAAATCTAAAATCTAAAATCTAAAATTGTATGAGGTTCAGGGACGATCGCCCTTAACAGTCTCTGCTCAAATATCAAGTTCAGCAATTAGCTGCTTCATTAAGCATGACTCATATTTACAATTAACCTAATTTGTCATACCCCAAAAGTTATAGATTTAATTTAAGTCAAAGTTTTTAGCTTTTGATCAGAGGTGCAGGGACGATCGCCCCTCACACTATTTCCTCCAATATCAAGTTCAGCAACCAGATGCTTCATGAGAAAAATATGCGGCCGGCGTAAATGCTTCTAACACGCCTCTATTGCCCGCCGTGCAAAGATTTTTTGGTTTTTGGATGTGGACTGGTCGCCCGCTTCCCACTATCGACGGCTAGATACCAATTGCACCCGGCCGGCATCCATTTCATCCATTAATAACTCTAAAGCCTCATAATCAATATCCGAGATGTACCCCAAACGGGTGAGCTCGTAGTTGATTTCGTTTTCAATGTCAGGCGTCAACTGCTTAATGTAGAGGGCTTTTTCTACAAGTTGACGAATAGCATGAGTTGCTTGCATAGTAAGTCGGAGAACTCCGTACATTTTTATTCTCCTCTGAAGTGTCGAGCAAACAGGTGATCTAGATCAGAACTAACAAGTGATTTAAATTACAATGTTCAGTTTTATCTAACAGCTAGGGCCAAGTCGATCGCAATTTTTATAGTTACCAAGACTCAACCTGCAGGTATCAATAAAAAATAGTATAGTAGCTTACGTTTCCTCCCCAAATCTTATGCAAAACTTCATAAAAAAGAGTCAATAAATAAAGATTCAGTAAAACTACTGACAACAACTGGTCAGTTTGCCTCGGATTAAGTTAGGCTCAGAGGAATCAAGTAGGTTTAGGCTTACATCCGTCCAGCGCAGTAGTTGAAAATACGTAGCAATCATAGGTTTGACATATGCAGACACTTCTTGCCCATAAACCAATTACGGTGATTCGACCCCTAGACTACCTGAATGCAGCCACCTGCGGAGAATTCGGCGTACAACTAATGACAGCAATTGCAGCCCCCGGTGTTGTAGCGGTACTCGTAGATTTGGACGCGGTAAAATTTATTGACAGTGCCGGTTTGATGGCATTGGTTTCGGGCCTCAAGCAGGCGAAAAAAATGGGGCGCAGGTTTAGTCTTTGCTCGGTATCCCCTGGGATTAAGATGATTCTGGAACTCAGCCAACTTGATCGAGTGTTTGAGATATTTGAAAATGTCGATAGCTTTGAAGCCGAAAACTCCTGCGTAAAACAACACTGATAGAGCCTCCTGGGCGACGAGAACAGGCAAAAAAACACAGCAAATTCGGTTAAATGCCCGAAAAGACAGACGACTGTCGTTGGCGTGTTGGCAGATTTTAAGGTAGGCTGCTTAAGAGTCGCAACTATTTAGCGAGTCGAGCCGTGGCAGTAAAAGTCGAAGAATTACTTACAGCAGAGATTAATCAGCCTGCTCGTTATCTGGGAAACGAATTGGGGGCGACGCACAAGCCTTGGGACGCGGCGTCTGTGCGCTGGGTTCTCACTTACCCAGAAGTTTATGAAGTTGGTGCTTCCAATCTGGGGCACATCATCCTTTACAACATTTTGAACGCAGGGCCGAGACAGTTGTGCGATCGGGCTTATTTGCCCGCCGCCGACTTGGCAGCAAAACTGCGATCGACCAAAACTCCGCTGTTTGCCGTAGAATCGAGGCGATCGCTCACAGAATTTGATATTCTGGGCTTCAGCCTCAGCTACGAACTCGGAGCCACAAACATTCTGGAAATGCTGGATTTAGCCGGCATTCCCCTAACTTGGCAAGAAAGAGCGACCAATCCCCAAAACGGTCAAATGCCACTGATTTTTGCTGGCGGGCAAACGGCAACTTCCAACCCCGAACCCTACGCAGACTTTTTTGACTTCATCGCTTTGGGAGATGGAGAAGAGTTGCTGCCAGAAATTGGCTTGATTTTGGCAGAAGGCAAAACAAATAATTTGAGCCGAGAAGCATTGCTGCTGGATTTAGCGCAAATTCCAGGCGTCTACGTCCCGCAATTCTACGATATGGCGGCCGACGGTTCTGTTCATCCCAACCGCCCGCAAGTTCCACAACGAATTCTGCGCCGCGTGGCAACTCCCATACCAGCTTATTCGATCGGCCTGGTTCCCTACGTCCAGACAGTACACGACAGACTGACAGTAGAAATCCGCCGGGGATGCACCCGCGGCTGTCGCTTCTGTCAGCCGGGAATGCTGACTCGCCCCGCGCGCGATGTCGAACCGCAGCAAGTCGTAGAGGCGATCGAACAAGGGATGCAAGCCACCGGGCACAGCGAGTTTTCCCTGCTTTCCCTCAGTTGTTCCGACTATCTGGCACTCCCAGCAGTCGGCATGGAAATCAAAAATCGCCTGAAAGATAAAAATATTTCTCTGTCTCTACCCAGTCAGCGGGTTGACAGATTTGACGATAATATTGCCGACATTCTCGGCGGCACGCGGCAAGGCGGTTTGACTTTTGCCCCGGAAGCTGGTACTCAGCGGATGCGCGACATCGTTAACAAAGGTTTGACCAACGAAGAATTGCTTCGGGGTGTCAAAACTGCGGTCGATCGCGGCTGGGATAAAATCAAGCTGTATTTTATGATCGGTTTGCCGGGAGAAACAGATTTTGATGTTCTCGGCATCGCCGAAACAGTCCGCTGGCTGCACAGAGAATGCAGAATCAATGGCAGGCGGGGACTGACTTTTAACTTGACAATTTCTAATTTTACGCCTAAGCCTCACACTCCTTTTCAGTGGCACTCGGTTTCTACTGCTGAGTTTTCCCGCAAGCAAAAACTCCTGAAGGAAGAGTTTCGGGGGATGCGGGGCGTCAAGGTGAATTACACTGATGTGCGGATTTCGGCAATGGAGGATTTTGTCGGACGGGGCGATCGACGTTTGGCTGCTGTAGTCCGCCGCGCTTGGGAACTTGGCGCGGGTATGGATGCGTGGTGGGAAAGTTTGGATCAGGCTTACAAAGCTTGGACTCAGGCGATCGATGAATCGGGCCTTACCTGGAAATACCGCCAAGTCGAAAGCGGCGAGTGGAATCTTTTTGAGAAGGAAGAGGAGCACGACACGGATGCGGACACGGATACACGGATGAATTTAACGGCGGGGGCGGGCACGGGGGCACTGCCCCAACCAGCGGGGGCGGGCACGGGGGCACTGCCCCAACCGGCGGGGGCGGGCACGGGGGCACTGCCCCAACCAGCGGGGGCGGGCACGGGGGCACCGCCCCTACTGGATCAACCTTTGCCTTGGGATCATTTAGATACGGGGATTGACAAAAACTGGCTGAAAATTGACTTGCAAAAGGCTTTGGAAGCAGCGACGGTTCCCGACTGTTCCTTTGAAGGGTGTTCGCGCTGCGGGGTTTGTGGCACTGATTTCGGACACAATGTGGTTGTGGATGCGCTGCCAATTCCTGAGTTTGCTGGGGAGTTTGTCCCGAATACGGAGCGGAAACAGCGTGTGCGGGTTTGGTTCGGGAAGGTGGGCGATATGGCTTTGGTTGGTCATTTGGATTTGATCCGATTGTTCGATCGAGTAGTCCGCAGAGCCGATTTGCCGATTTCGTTTACCGGCGGGTTTCACCCGAACCCTCGGATTTCTCTGGCAAATGCTCTGCCTCTGGGTGTTACCAGCACTGGGGAAATTGCTGACTTTGAGCTCACTGAGTCGATCGATATTGAGAGTTTTCGGGAAAAGTTGGCCGCTAAGCTGCCGGAAAATATTCCGATTTACAAGGTTGAGTCGATCGATCTCAAGGCTCCTTCTGCTAACCAGTTGTTAGAAGCAGCGGAGTACGTGATTACTGTGGCTTTAGGGGGTTCGTTGACAGAAAATGGCGAATTAGACCATGAAAATTCTGCTCCTGTCTCCGTGGCTCCTGATGCCAACTGGGAAGCTTGGGTCAAGACGATCGTCGAAACCGAGGCTTTTTGGCGGGTGCATACTACTAAGTCGGGAAAGACGAAGGATGTCAATTTGCGCGATCGGCTGCACAAACTAGAACTTGTAGAGCACAAACCCGACAGCAGCACATCTGCTAGGGGTGCTACATCCGAAGGTAGAGCCGTCTTGCGGTTTACCGGCAGTTGTCGCAGCGATGGCAACTTGCTAAAGCCAGAACATATTGTGTTCATGCTCGAACAAGTCAGCCAGCAGGAAATTCAGCTTCTACAGGTTGAGCGTAGTCAGCTAATCCTGGGTTATGGTTAAAATAGGGAAGCCGCGGTGGAATATTTCACCTTCGGCTCTCGATCGGGATGTGTCGTTTCAAGCTATAATCGCTTGTTATGGAAGCCGCGGTGGCTCGAGCGCTTTAGTCGCTCGCCGCCCTCGTCAACCAGCAACGCGGGCTGGGTGCAATTTGCTTCTGTTCAAGACTTTAAGCCTTTTTGTTGTACATTCACGGGCTAAATCTAGCGCCAAACCCGCCGGAGCGGGGTCTGAACCAAATTTAGCGATTAATTTCGATCGATCGACTGGTTGTCGGTGGTCGGCTTATTCAAAAATTTTACGGTTCAAACCGCAGAGCGGGTATTCAACAATAGATGTTTTTGGCGGGTCAAAAAACGCAGATAAGCCCCCGACTTAAGTCGTGAAGAACCAAAAATTTTAGATTTTAGACTTTAGTTCAATCTCCCAGATTCATCTGTGGAGAAAATCTAAAATCTAAAACCTAAAATCTAAAATCGACTGATCCGTCAAAAAACGCAGATAAGCCCCCGACTTAAGTCGTGAAGAACCAAAAATTTTAGATTTTAGACTTTAGTTCAATCTTCCAGATTCATCTGTGGAGTAAATCTAAAATCTAAAATCTAAAATCTAAAATCGACTGACCCGTCAAAAAACGGAAATAAGCCCCCGACTTAAGTCGTGAAGAACCAAAAATTTTAGATTTTAGATTAAAGTTCAATCTCCCAGATTCATCTGTGGAGAAAATCTAAAATCTAAAATCTAAAATCTAAAATCGACTGACCCGTCAAAAAACGGAAATAAGCCCCCGACTTAAGTCG
>NZ_JAUBUB010000060.1:7073-10000 GCF_036705265.1 Microcoleus sp. B4-C2 | reverse complement strand
TGGAGAACCAAAAATTTTAGATTTTAGACTCTAGTTAAATGTCCCAGATTCATCTGTGGAGTAAATCTAAAATCTAAAATCTAAAATCTAAAATCGACTGACTAGGTTTTAGGGTTGGCAGGGGCGGAGGTTGCAGTCGAATGCCAAGCTGCGGTATGTTGAGTGCGATCGCACAAGAATTCAACAAAAGTCCTTACGCTTTCACTCCTACCTACTTTCCCTCAAAACCAGCCCTCAACCACCACGCAAGCGGAGTTATCAGTTCGTAGTGTTAAGTTGTGTGTTAAGAAATTAGTACGGTGTCAATGAATTTATTCGCGCTCGTTCAAAGGAAGAGTTGTAAGTGTTGAATTTTGAGTATTGATTTCGCAATTGTCAACTCAAATCTCAATATTGCTAACTCGATAAAAGCCTCCTTATTTCTATCTCTCAGATTTATCTGCTGAGCATAACTCATAACTCTGTACGGGCGGGTTTAACTACTTTATCTGTAACAGTTAACAGTGAACAGTCAATAGTTAACAGTTAACAGTGAACGGTCAACAGTTAACTTTCTTTCCACCCTGCACCAACTCACAGCTAATAACTCTTCAAGCTACTACTAATTACAGTCTAAGTCAGAGGCACTATGAGTGCGTAAGTGTCTCTAACTTGCTGCCAGTTTTTTGAGGAAATTGAATGACAAAGCAGATAGTTATAGCAGAGCAGCATCGCATTGCTGCCGTATTTTCAGAAGATCAAATCCAAGAACTTGTGGTAGCCACAGGCAGCCACCAAGTCAGTGACATTTACTTGGGAATTGTTGAAAATGTACTCCCTGGGATAGATGCGGCATTCGTTAATATTGGCGACCCAGAACGTAACGGGTTTATGCACGTCACAGACCTCGGCCCGCTGCGCCTTAAACGCTCGGCAGGAGCAATTACAGAACTCCTGACCCCCCAGCAGAAAGTGGTGGTACAGGTAATGAAAGAACCGACGGGCAGCAAAGGCCCCCGGCTAACAGGCAACATTACCCTGCCCGGCCGCTATTTGGTACTGATGCCCTACGGCAGGGGAGTCAATCTCTCGCGGCGGATCAAGTCGGAAGCCGAGCGCAACCGCCTCAGAGCCCTGGCTATTTTGGTGAAACCGGCCGGGATGGGGCTGCTGGTACGCACTGAAGCTGAAGGGATGACCGAAGAAGCGATCATGGAAGATTTGGAAGTCCTCCAAAAACAGTGGGAAGCCGTTCAACTCGAAGGCGGTACTTCGCGGGCGCCGGCACTGCTCAACCGGGATGACGATTTTATCCAGCGGGTGCTGCGAGATATGTTCAGCGGTGACGTGAATCGGATTGTGGTGGACTCGCAAAATGGAATTAAGCGGGTGAAGCAGCAGTTGATGAGCTGGAACGGCGGTAAACTTCCTGCGGGAGTTTTGATCGACCACCACCGAGAGCGCGCCTCGATTTTAGAATTTTTCCGGGTTAACGCTGCGATTCGAGAAGCCCTCAGACCAAGGGTTGATTTGCCTTCGGGTGGTTATGTGATTATTGAGCCGACTGAGGCGCTGACGGTGATTGATGTCAACTCTGGCTCGTTTACTCGATCGGCCACGGCTAGGGAAACGGTACTCTGGACAAATTGCGAAGCAGCCACGGAAATTGCTAGACAACTGCGGTTACGCAATATTGCCGGGGTGATTATTGTTGACTTTATTGACATGGAATCCCGCCGCGATCAGTTGCAGGTGCTGGAACATTTCAATAAAGCTCTCAAAGCTGACAAAGCTCGACCGCAAATCGCTCAACTGTCGGAATTGGGGCTGGTAGAACTGACTCGCAAGCGCCAAGGTCAAAATATTTACGAGTTGTTCGGCCACAGTTGCCCTACTTGCAGCGGGTTGGGTCATCTGGTGCACTTGCCGGGGGAAGAAGACTTCGCCGCAGCGGTGCGGGAATCGGGCGATCGCACTGTTGCTACGTCGAACCGCGTTTTGTTGAATTTGCCCGAAGGATTGGAACGCCGCAGCTTGACGCCTGTGGCTGCTGCAACTACTGCCCCGGTGCGGGAAGAACGCCCCCCCGAACCTGCTAGGGCTGCTTGGGAGCCTCAAAGCGAAAGTTTGGATTTTGAGAGCGGCAGCAACGCATCGCCTTTGGACTTGCTCAACCATCCCAGCTATCAGGATTTGGGGAACGGAACTAGACGGCGCCGCCGCCGCCGGATTGGCGAAGAGCCTTTTGCTCTCCCGGCGGAGGAGGAACCGGTACGTAGCAAGTTGCGACTGCCGAATACTTCGAGCGCGCCCGTTGCGGATACGCGCTCTGAGTATCTGGCACCCCCCGGCATCCGGGCGGCTTCGGAGGGCTTCGGGCTGGTGAATATGGCTACTGTTGGCAGGCGCGAGGATTTCGAGCGTGTGCGTCCGGCTAAGTCTGAGTTGATGAAGCCGATGGTGGAGCCTCCGGAGGTGATTTCGGTGGAAATGACGGCGGAGGAGCAGGATGTTTATGCTCTGATGGGGGTTTCTCCTTTGGTGCTTACCGATCGCAGTGTCAAAAATCCTAAGAATGCGATCGTTTCGGTGACTCTCCCCGGAGCGGCCCCGAACAAGCCGCCTTTCGAGCAGCTCGAATTTGAATTTGAAGCGACGACGCCTCCCCAGAATGTTGAGGATGAGGAACGGGATTATTATCCAGAAAGGTCGGTAGTTGAGCCTGTTTTTTCTGAGGCCGATGATGATGATGATGATGATGATGATGTCCAAATTTATGGCGAGAGTTTGATCGACGAAACTGATGATTTTGATCGGATGGAGGAACCCAGTGATGTGATGGACGAATCCCAGGAGCCGATCTCACTCAATGAGCCGATCTCACTCAATGAGCCGATCTCACTCAATGAGCCGATCTCACTCAATGAGCCGATCTCACTCAATGAGCC
>NZ_JAUBUB010000060.1:0-6973 GCF_036705265.1 Microcoleus sp. B4-C2 | reverse complement strand
GATCGAATCAAGCGAACCCGAGGAGCCTGCTATCAACCGCCGCCGACGCCGCCGCTCATCTGCCCTTGTGGATGAATAGTTATGAAGGAAGAGGGAAGAGATAAGAGGAAAGAAAGAAGAAGGAAGAAGGAAGAAGTAGAAATTTTTACTCTCTTCCCATCTTTCCATCTTCCCCTTTCCCCCTCTCCCTCGAACGCTCTGGTAATTGCGGGTGTGGATGAAGTCGGACGAGGCGCTTTGTTCGGGCCGGTGGTGGCTGCGGCCTGCATTTTGCCCGACGAAGTTCTCGATGAATTAGCAAGTTGCGGGGTTCGCGACAGCAAGCAGTTGAGTGCCGCAGCCCGGAGTCGGTTAGCTGTGAAAATCCGGGCTGTGGCTGTTGACTGTCAAATTGGTGTGGCTTCGGTGCGGGAGATCGATCGCCTCAATATTTTGCAGGCTTCTTTGTTGGCGATGAAACGGGCGATTTTGAAGTTGAAGGTGACGCCGGATTTGTGTTTGGTTGACGGGAATCAAAGGATTCCCAATTTGGCGATCGAGCAAGAGACGATGATCAAGGGTGATGCGCGATCGATTCAGATTGCTGCTGCTAGTATTGTGGCGAAAGTTTGGCGCGATGAATTAATAGTACGTTTGGCTGTTAAGTATCCTGAATATGACTTGACAAATAACAAGGGATATGGAACAGCTAAACATAAATTGGCTTTGGAACGCTGCGGTGTATCTGTCTTTCACCGACAATCTTTTAGTCCTTGTCAAAAATAGTTAGTTGTATCTGAAATGTTGCACCAATGTCAATAAGCTTTTATGAACAGGCTTTTCGGCCTGTTCCACAAAGAGTGAATTTCCTTGTGGAACAGGCCGAAAAGCCTGTTAAGCGAGAATGGTGCAATATCTCAGTTGGATCTCACATCTTGCACCATTCTCAACTAGCCCTTGCATTTTGTCCCAAAAGGTGAAAGAAAGGGCGTAAAAACAATCAGGTAGGTCAATGTTAACCATTCGTGAACGAACCTGACTGTCAACGGATTACCGTTAGACCGCAGGCTTCTTTTTCCTTTTTTGCAAAGGCTTTTTATAGTGAGGTAGTTCCACCCCCACTTGCTAATATAGTACCAGAGTATTTCCAGGTTATCAAGAGGTATAAAAGAATAATTGTCGGTTTCAGTACCTACACCCGACGAGCCTTTCATCACGCGGGCGTAATTCCCAACGGGGTAAGGGGCGCAGCGCTCAGATTAATCCCCTCTAAATATACGTCCGGGACTTCCCGGCTGGTAGTTAAACAGTAAGTACCAGTATTATTAGTCGCTTTCTCAATCATTACCAATGGTAAGTGCGGGCAGTAATTCGAGTTGAGATCAAAGCCAGGGTTTTAGTAATACAGAACATAAGCAAAACTTCTCTATTTAACTGGTTCCCAAGCTCTGCCTGGGAACCGATATAAGCGAGGCTCTGCCTCGGCCCAGACTATGGAGGCAGAGCCTCCGGATATGCGTTACCAGGCTCTTCCTGGTAACGAGTATAATCATTTAGGATTGCTATAGTAATACAGAACATAAGCAAAACTTCTCTATTTAGGGTTCCATACCCACGGTACCTTACCCCTTTAGTCCGAGCCAGTTTTATGAGGACTTTAGTCCTCACTAGAAACCGCGACTCGTTATCTCGATACGATCGCCCCGATCGCACTTTAGGATTGTTTGATTGGTTGTTCGATCGGCAACTCTATGATAAACTCGGCTCCGTGACCGAGTGCAGACACGCAGCTAAGTTTGCCACCGTGTTCTTGGACAACTTTGTAGGAAATGGACAGGCCTAAACCGGTGCCTTTGTCGGCGGGTTTGGTGGTAAAAAAAGCCTCGAATAACTGCTGGGAAACTTCTTCTGGCATACCGGGGCCGTTGTCAGAAATCCTAATTACAGCATTAGAGTTTTGGACTTCTGTCCTAATTTTAATCTTGCTGCGGTTAGCTTTGACTTCGGCAACTGAACGCCCTTCGTTGTATTCCTCGATCGCGTCGATCGCATTTCCGATCAAATTCATAAATACCTGATTGATTTTCCCAGCATAACACTCAACCAAAGGCAAATTTCCATAGTCCTTAATTACCGCAATTTCGGGATAGTTACCTCTGGCTTTCAGGCGACTTTGCAGAATCAGCAACGTTCCTTCAATGCCTTCGTGCAGGTTAACTTTGCTCATTTGAGAATCATCTTTGCGGGAGAAATTTCTGAGCGATCGCACGATTTCCCGAATGCGATCGGCCCCAACCTGCATCGAAGACATCGCTTTCGGCAAATCTTCTAGCAGAAACTCTAATTCGATATCCTTAATTTGAGCTTGAATTGCTGCCGGCGGCTGCGGGCAGTGCTTCTGGTACATATCGAGCAAATTCAGCAAATCTTCGGTGTAGTGGCCCACGTGGACGAGATTGCCGCAGACGCTGCTAACAGGATTGTTAATTTCGTGAGCAACACCGGCTACCATTTGACCGAGAGTAGACATTTTCTCCGTGTGAATCAGTTGAGCTTGAGTTTGCTGCAATTCGTGCAAAGTATTTTCGAGTTGAAGTTTTTGTTGGGTTAACTCTGTTTGCGATCGCCGCAAAGCTTCTTCACTGCGTTTCTGCTCGGAAATATCAGTAATTAACCCTTCCAAAGCTATCAATTCTCCAGAGTCGGAAAACACTCCCAAACCTTGCTCCCAAACCCATTTTAATTCGCCATTTTTAGAAGTAATTCGGTAATTTAGCTGATAGGGTCG
This sequence comes from Microcoleus sp. B4-C2, assembly GCF_036705265.1. Lineage (NCBI taxonomy): Bacteria > Bacillati > Cyanobacteriota > Cyanophyceae > Oscillatoriales > Microcoleaceae > Microcoleus > Microcoleus sp. B4-C2. The sequence continues at coordinate 4,206 of NZ_JAUBUB010000060.1, read as the reverse complement.
ATTTTCTTGTAAAGCAACTTGCACGGCATTCCACAAATTCTCGCGATCGTCCGGGTGAGTCAATTCCGATATAGAAACTTGCCGAGTGCCGATAAATTCTTCAGGAGAATACCCGGCTAACTGATAGCAACCTTCGCTGACAAACTCCATACTGCGATCGGCATCGTTGCGAAAACGGTAGGCCATTCCCGGCAAATTGCTCATCAGCGTCGCCAAAGCCCGCTGGCTTTCCCGTAGGGCTTCTTCGGCGTGTTTGCGATCGGTAATATCCGTCATCACCGCCAGCATACAGAGTTCGCCGTCCAAATTAATCAACTCTGCTGACAGCAAACACACCACCACCGATCCCGACTTCATCCTAAACTCGCATTCCTGATTGCGAACAACACCTTGTTCGTGTAAAATTTGCCTAAAATTCACTCGATCTTCCGGTCTTACCCAAATATTTAACCCCGGTACTGTATTCCAGGTCGTTTCTTCTAAATCATAACCAGTCATCAACAAAAAACTATCATTAACTTCAATAAAACGACCCTCAGCAAAAGTAGTAATAATCATCGGATCTGGGCTTGAGCGAAAAGCCTTAGAAAACTTTTCTTCCGATAAACTCAACTTTTTAATAGCCTCTTCCAACTGACTTGTCCGCTCTTTAACCCGGCATTCCAACACCTCATTAGCCTGCTTCAATGCCTCCTCAGCCTGCACCCGATAAGTGATATCGCGCACCACGCCTTGCAGCCCTATTTTGCCGCCGATATCCATAGAAGTTAGTAGCACTTCCGCCGGAAACTCAGAACCATCCAAACGACGGTGCCGCCAGTCAAAACGGCAATTTCCCGATCGCAAAGCCGTATTAATTCGCTCTTGAGAAAGACTCATAGAATCTTGTCCGTCCGGTTGCAACGGCGGGCTAAATTCCGAAGGATGCTTGCCGCAAAACTCCGATTCAGTGCTGCATCCAAATAACTTTAAAGTAGCCGGATTGCAATCCAAAAAACCCTCTTCGTCTAGCAGCATTACCGCATCAGTCGTCGATTCGTACAAAGTGCGAAACTTTTTTTCCGACGCCTGCAAAGAAGCAATCAACTGCATCTTTTCCTCAGCCGCCCGCTTTTGCTCAGTAATATCCTGCATTACTTGAGAAAAGCCCTGCAACTTTCCCCTTTCATCGCGCAAAGGAGTAACAATAATATTCGCCCAAAATCGCGATCCGTCCTTGCGAACCCGCCAGCCTTCATTTTCGTATCTACCTTCGGCCACAGCCCGGATTAATTTTTCTTTGTGCTTGCCGATTTCAATATCATCTTTAGTGAAAAAACACTCCGAATTATTGCCAACTATTTCATGAGATATGTATCCCAAAATGCGTTCTGCACCAGAATTCCAGCTAGCTACATACCCATCTGGATCTAACATAAATATAGCATAATCCTTAACGCCTTCAATTATTAAGCGCAGGCGTTCTTCACTTTCTCGAAGTGCAGATTCTGCTTGCTTGCGCTGAGTGATATCTTCTACAAAACCTTCGTAGTAGAGCAATTTACCTGCTTCATCGCAGACAGCCCGCGCATTCTCAGCGATCCAAATTATTGTTCCGTCTCGGCGATAAATTTGCGACTCAAAATCTGATACGATGCCCTTTTCTTGCAAAGCACAAACAAACTGATCGCGCCGATCGGGATTGACGTAAAGCTGATCGCTAATATCAGTCAGACAGCCCATTAATTCTTCAGCAGAATTATATCCGTAGATGCGAGCCAAAGCTGGGTTAGCGCTGATGTAGCGACCGGATTGGGTTGTTTGAAAAATACCCGACACAGCATTTTCAAACATACTATAATATTTTGCTTCCATTTGGTGCAGTGCCTCCGCGACATTCAGGCATTCTATTGCTTTATTTCCTAATTTTTGATTTCCCACTTGTGAATACCCTGCTCTTGTGTGTGAGTTGAATATTTTGGCTCTACCGCCTGTTAAATTTTAGCCGTTAGTTAAGCTGAAAGATGGTGTGTCGCAACCGGAGACGAGTGTGTTTATTCATCTGTCCTACTGGGCGGTTAGTTGTTAGTGATTGCTGAAATTTTAGTCGATCGGGTATTTATTTGAGGCTTGACTGGCTGTCAGGATCGCATTGGCACATCGATCGGCCTGTGGTGCAGGTGTTCGAGCAAAACCCGCTCCTTGAAATCTCCCTGAATATATTAGCAGTTGAATACCCTGAAATAAGTTAGTAGCAAGGATGTTGTTACAATAAAAGGCCGCGACTTCTACAACCGCAAGAGTCTATTTTTAGAATTTGGGTGAGAGTACGATCGACTCTTACCCGAAGCAACTAACCCACCTGCAAGAGCTAAACGCTCGCTGTCCTTGCTGTCACTCGATTGGAGATTTGAGATTTTAGATTGAAGTTGACTCCACAGATGAATCTGAGGTTCTCCTAATGTCTAAAATTTTTTGCTCTCCACAACTCCTGTCGGAAACTTTTATCGGTTTTTGGGTGCCCTGAGTTACTGTTAAGTATTATTGCTGATAGATAATACAGCAGACTACTGGCAGTTTTACGATTTGGGGTTTCTATGTAAAGTTGGCACAACAATAGGGTAATTGTTGTATCAAAAAATTCATATTCTGCTACTGCGGGCGGAAAAATTCTGTAGCGGTGCTGGCATTTGGGCAAAAATCTGGGCCCGATCGCGCAAAATGTGGTCGGCAAGTCTGGTAAAATCCCGATGATTCTCGGTTTGGCCACAAAGCTCGATCGAGCTAAATTTGACTAGAAACTAATATTAATGACAGATTCTCCTCTACTAGCAACGCCAGAGTTATCCCCTGCTTCAACCCAGACGGCGGATTCTCCTGTGTGGCCAGCCCTCCTGCAACAACTATTAGACAGACAATCTCTCTCACGCGCCCAAGCAGCCGATTTGATGCAGGGATGGCTAGCAGAAGCTATTCCCCCCGTCCTCTCAGGAGCAATTTTAGCGGCCATCCAAGCCAAAGGCATCTCTGCCCCAGAATTGGCAGGAATGGCTCAGGTATTGCATTCTCAGTCGCTTGCAGGCGAGTCGGAGAGCGTTGTCAATCCCAAATCCTCAATCTCCAATCTCAAATTAATTGATACTTGCGGCACAGGTGGCGACGGCGCATCCACGTTTAACATTTCCACTGCTGTAGCTTTTGTGGCTGCCGCCGGCAAAGTTCGAGTCGCGAAACACGGAAATCGCTCCGCATCGAGCAAAGTGGGTTCTGCTGACGTGTTGGAAGCGTTGGGAGTCAACCTCAACGCCGATCCCGCGAAGGTAAAAGCTGCGGTAGACTCCGTGGGCATCACCTTTTTATTTGCCCCTGGGTGGCATCCCGCACTTAAGGCTGTAGCGCCGATCCGGCGAACTTTGAAGGTGCGGACTATTTTTAACCTATTAGGGCCCCTTGTCAATCCTATGCGCCCTACAGGGCAGGTAATTGGGGTGTTCGATCCTAGTCTGATATCAACTATTGCTCAAGCTTTGGGCGAGTTGGGGACTGAGTTAGCTGTAGTCGTTCACGGCAGAGAAAAATTGGACGAGGCGGGGTTGGGTGATGTGACTGATTTGGCGGTTTTGTCTGATGGCAAAGTGGAACTCACTACTTTAGACCCGGAAAAGGTAGGATTGACACCAAGTGCGATCGGCTCGTTAAAAGGCGGAAATGTTGAGGAAAACGCCGAGATTTTGCGGAACGTTTTGCAAGGCAAAGGTACGCCCGCACAAATGGATGTTGTAGCTTTGAATGCGTCTTTGGCTTTTCAGGTGGGAGGTGCAATTCCTATGGGCTCTCACGCAGCAGGAGTTTCTATGGCTAAGGATATTTTATTGAGCGGCGAATCTTGGTTGAAGTTGCAGCAGTTGATTGAGTTTTTGAAATGAAGTCAGTTGGGAGTTGGGAGTTGGGAGTTGACAGTTGACAGTTGTTATATCATGTTCGGTCGATTGACCGTGATTCCTGTAGGGGCGGGTTCACCAGCAATAGTCGCCAAAAACCGACAATCTCAAAAACCCGCCCCGACTATGTATGATGCGCGATCGATCGGACTACAAATAACCAGTAATCAATAACAAATAACAACTAACAAATAACAACTAAGGAATGAGAATTAAATAACTTTCACTCTTGAAAGTGGGATGGGCGTCCCGCCCGTCCAAAAAGGACGGGCGGGACGCCCAGCCC